>NZ_JARESV010000169.1:0-832 GCF_046026985.1 Paraburkholderia sp. RL18-101-BIB-B | reverse complement strand
CGGCGCTGTCACGTTAAATTGTTCGCGGCGCAATAGCGGAGAGGACAAACGCTCGTTCAGAAAACGGACGGATCTTGGGTGGCCTCGGTGAAACGATGCCAGGCGGCAAAGCGTTTGGCGAGCTGTTTGCGATAGAGTGAGGCGCGTATTAAGTGTCGCTTGAGCGCGAAGTGCTGCCGGATCGGACCGAAGCTCGATAAGAAAGCCTGGGTGCGTTCAGGATCGCGGAAGCCGCGCATGCGTTGCTCGCGTTCGCGCGTCGGCTGATGACTGTTTTCCGCCCGGTTATTGACGCGCGCGCTGGCTTTGACGAAGACGTGCTTGACGTGGGCAAGTTCGGGAATCTCGGCTTTCGCCGCCGGATAGCTGCGCAGCTGGTCGGTCACGATCTTGCGCGGTGCCTCAGCACACGAGGCAAGCACGCGCTTGAAAAACCGCTTTGCTGCAGCCTTGTCGCGGCGCTTCTGAAGCAGGATATCGAGTTCGGCACCATGTTGATCGACGGCGCGCCACAACAGGTACGGCTCGCCGCGCAACGTCACAAATACTTCGTCAAGGTGCCACGTGGTGCCGGGCCTGCGACGCGCCGCTTTCACACAGTGTGCAAAGCCAGCACCGAACTTATCGCACCAGCGTCGGACCGTTTCGTAGCTGACGATAACCCCGCGCTCGAACAGCAGTTCTTCGATATCACGCAGGCTGAGCTGAAACCTGAAATACCAGCGAACCGCGCAACTGATGACCGCCGCCGGAAAGCGATGACCGCGGTAAAGCGATTTTGCATTCTTCATCCCCCGATCTTACCCGACCGTCTCTGCAACGTGACAGTGCC
>NZ_JARESV010000168.1:0-850 GCF_046026985.1 Paraburkholderia sp. RL18-101-BIB-B | reverse complement strand
CAAACAACGTAAGCGGCTAGCGGACGCCGAACGGTCACTGCAGACAAAGGTAACGAAAGCCGCCACCGAAAGCCAGCGAATCGCCATGGATAAAATCGCCTGGACCCGCGGCAAGCTTGACGACATCCAGCGCACCGAGCCTCAGCCGCGTGACTCGCGCATTTTCCCCGGCCACTACGCACCCGTGATGGTCATCGAAGACGGTCAACGCGTTGTGAAGCCAATGCGCTATCAGTGTCGTATTGCTGGCAAACCGGCTGTCTACGACGTCAAATATCCAGGCACATATACCGCAAGGCGCGACAATCTCCAGGGCTTTTGGAAACCTGTGTTTGGGTACACGCATGGCATCATACTTGTCGACGTCTTCTACGAAAATGTGAGCAGAGCCAAGATGGAGGGAACGCTACTCGAGACACACGAGCGTGACGAAAATGTTGTGCTGGAGTTTCGCCCGAGTAACGGCGAGCTGATGCATGTCGCATGTTTGTGGTCGCGCTGGTCAGCGTCGGGCGAATCAGACTTGCTCTCATTCGCGGCCATCACGGACGAACCGCCGGCGGAGGTTGCAGCGGCGGGTCACGACCGCTGCATCATTCCTATCAAGCCCGAAAACATCGATGCGTGGCTCAAGCCAAACCCGAAAAATCTGGAGTCAATGTACGCGATTCTTGATGACAGGGACCGGCCGTATTATGAGCATCGGTTGGCGGCGTGACCACGATTGTTGCAGGCTCACGATGGTGGATTGAAGCAGAGGTCAATCCACCAAATTGCGGGTTGCTCAAAGGAGGGCATTTAAGAGCCACGAGTCATCTGACTTAATGAACTCGTATGTGAGACTTTGGCA
>NZ_JARESV010000167.1:0-898 GCF_046026985.1 Paraburkholderia sp. RL18-101-BIB-B | reverse complement strand
CCCAGGCCGGCCCCGGTCGCGAGCGAGTCCCGATAGCGGCGCCAACGCCCCGCTCTATGCCCGTCGCGAGAACGAATCTGAGGACAATGCGTCGTCGTTGCCATTTTTGCAGGCGGCTCAGATGGGACATTTTTCATCCGCCGAAGGAGCGCACCTTACCGCGGTTATACGTCCGTATAACCAGGCAACGCTAACGCGGTATCGGCATACCCAACCGTAGAGTAGATTCGCCCTTTCGCAAAACCTATTCTTCTCTCATTGAGAAAGCGCTCGCCACTTACTTATGGCGAGAACCATTCTCTGACAGCATGTCCTAAGTCGTATTGGGTTCAGCGTTCGTGCGGAAAAAATCGGTAGATGGCTGCGACGCGCACAAATTGCTTCGAGATAACAAGCATGTAATCCGAGAGACAGGACCGCGTCAACAGCGGTTGACCAGAATGGAATCAACCCGTCCGGTCAGCGACGAAAGGCGCCAAGACGCGTTGATAGTAAATACCACAGGAGCTTGCCATGTTCATCTATTCGATCCGTTATCGCGCTGGCTGCGGCCGTTGGGCGGTCGCCTTCGCACAGGCCGCTTCACAGTCCGACGCTGAAGCGATTGCAACCTGCCGTTATGGCGCTTTCCATTCCGTCAGCCGTGCCGGCTTGGTCCGAGTATAGAAAACGTAGTTGTGGTGGAGGCAGCTATGGAGTTCAGCGCATTTATCAGACAAGCCGAACGGGACGCCGAGGTGGTCGACGCACCTAGCGTCTCGATCCTCCTGACCTCCTTGGATCTCGACCAGTCACAATTTTTCATCAAGCTTAAGACGACCGGTCATGTAAATGACTGGAAAGGTATTTCATGCAAAATTTCATGTTTCATAACCCCACACGAATCATTTTCGGCGAA
>NZ_JARESV010000166.1:0-956 GCF_046026985.1 Paraburkholderia sp. RL18-101-BIB-B | reverse complement strand
CTTATTTCTGTCGATTCTCGTCGTGGAACTCTACGTCCTCGATCACGTCGCCGATATCCATGCGCTGGCCCGCGCGCTCGCGCACCTGCTGCTCGTGCGTCTGCTGTGCGCGTATTGCCTGCTCACGAATCTGTTTGCGCAGATCGCGCGTCTTCCACCAGACAAAACCGCCGATCACAATTCCTGCTCCAAGAACCACTGCCAACATTACAAGCGAAACGGCGAACCCCACGACGAGCAGGGCAGCGCCTATCACCACGGCCAGTACCTTTGCCAGCAAGCTTGGCGGGCCAGGACGCATAGTTACGCCACTTTGCCTGAGCCTCTTTTGTTGCTTGTCCAATTGCATCGCATCTCCAATCGCGGTTTTTCCGGGGCCGTATCAGCGTGAAGCGCAACAGCGAAATCAATATTTAGAGGTTCGAGGTTGATTCGCTGATACGACGGTCGCCCTTAGGAACAAAGTCGATTTGTTGTCGCTCAGTATGCGCCGAAGATCCGGTCGAGCGCCGCGAGGATGGCCTCGCGTCGATCTGAAAGGGAACCAATGCACTTGCCGAGAGCCTTCAAGGGGACCGCGCTCATGGCAGGCGTATCAAGGAAACATTCTTCGCCGTGGAGTTCGAAAACGGGAAGAAGGTCGGATGGTTTGCCGGAGAAGGCGAGTTGCCGAGCAGGTCGCAGCGGAATTACGATGCGCGTCGGCAAAATGCCGACATAGGCGCTTTGCACGTCGAGCAGGTAAGGTGCAAGCTTGCGCGTCTCAATGTCAGGGTTCGCGTAGAGATCAAACCGGGCCATCAAAACGTCCTGTATTTCGCGAGCGGAAGCCCGTCGCGATCGACCATCGCCGTGTAGGCGGCGACCAGCTCGGCGTTATCATCGGCCCACCGCCGCGCCTCGGCCTCCTGGATTTCTTCGCGTACACCGCGCTCGCTCGCGCGCGAAAGATTAAT
>NZ_JARESV010000165.1:0-994 GCF_046026985.1 Paraburkholderia sp. RL18-101-BIB-B | reverse complement strand
ATATGGCATGTCTCCCAAGCATTCCCGCGGCGAGTAGGACTTCCCAAGGACTATCCCCCGCCTTGCGCTAGACGTCCCCCGACAAGGGGATTTTTTTATCGAACGTGCTATCGCAAGATACGTCCGGGCCGCGAGACGCCGCGTGTCCACTACTTCCAACCGAGAAACGATGATGCCCCAAGCTCAAGCCAGGCCCGGAAAGCTGCTGCTGTCCCCTTCCGATCACACGCTGATCCTCATCGACCACCAGTCGCAGATGGCCTTTGCCACGAAGTCGATCGACCCGGTCGTGCTGCGCAACAATGCCGCGCTGGTGGCGAAGGCGGCGAAGGAGTTCTCCGTTTCGACGATCCTGACAACCGTTGCCGCGGCGTCGTTCTCCGGTCCGATCTTCAACGAGATCCGTTCGGTGTTTCCCGACGAGGCGATCATCGACCGCACCTCGATGAACACCTGGGAAGACCCGCGCATCGCCGACCGCGTGAACGCCATCGGCAAGCCGCGCCTTGTGTTCGCGGGCCTGTGGACGAGCGTGTGCATCGTCGGTCCGGCGCTGTCCGCGCTCGACCAGGGTTTCGAAGTGTATGTGATCGCTGACGCGTGCGGCGACGTCACCGAAGAAGCGCACGAGCGCGCGATGCAGCGAATCATCCAGGCAGGCGCACACCCGATGACCTCGCTGCAATATCTGCTCGAGTTGCAACGCGACTGGGCGCGCGGCGAGACCTACAACCAGACCGTTGCCACCGCGATCGAGCATGGCGGCGGCTATGGGCTCGGCCTGGTCTACGCGAAGACGATGTTCGGCGGCAGCGAGGCCCACTGATCCCCGGACGCGCCACACCCGCCATCTGAACCGCGGTAGGCGGCCCGGCGTAACGCTCGGGCCGCCTCCGGTTCCCGACCCGAACCCGACGAAGCGAAGACAGCACACCCATGAAGCTCTATCTGCTCTCCCTCGGAGCCGGCGCCCTCGTCGGCGTCATCTATAGCC
>NZ_JARESV010000164.1:0-994 GCF_046026985.1 Paraburkholderia sp. RL18-101-BIB-B | reverse complement strand
GACAAATGAGTGGCAAGCCGCATGATGCAGGCTCCCCGCCGGTGCAACTCTGGAGCCGTGACGGATTTCAGGGGGCGCTGTCAGTTGTGACCCGGCCGACCTACGCGCCTGATTTTCTTTCCGTGCAGGGGCCGCACGCACCGCGGCGTGCCGTCCTTGAGCGCTTGACGCCTGACGATCAGGACGACCCCGAGGCGCTTCCGACCACCGTGGCGACTTCCAGGCTCGGCGTCAGACTGCATGTGTCGGGACGGCGCAAGCCCATGCCGTATGTGGTGCGCAACGTCGAAGCGGACGAGATTCATTTCATCCAGTCCGGCACGGTCAGGTTCGAAACGGACGTGGGCTGTCTCACGGCGACGGAAGGGGACTTCGTCTGCATTCCCCGATCCGTCGCGTACCGCTATGCACCGACGGGCGATGCCATGCGAAGCCTCATCGTCGAGAGTCCCGCGGCCCTGAAGCTCGCGCCGCCTGCGCCAAGTGGCCTCCTCAACGTTGCACGCGATCTGAAGTTCGCCGAGATCGACGCCAGCATGCCGGCCGGCGGCCCGACGCGGCTGGTGCTGAAAACCCTCGACACCGAGAACACGGTCTTCATGATGTCGCATGATCCGCTCGCGCTCGGCATGCGCCTGTCGGAGTCCGTCCCGGTGTGGAAGCTTAATCTGGCCAATATCCAGGTTCACGCCTACCTGCCTGAGGGCGGTCCGCCGAGCCAGTTTCTGTCATCAGGCACGGGCGACATTCTGATGTTCAACCTCAGTGCGCGCCCCGGGGGGCGGCCGCCGGTTCACATCAACGCCGATTTCGACGAGGTGATCTGTTACGTGCGGGGCCCGGGGGCCTGGGGCGGTTGCACGGAACCCGGCACGTTGACCTGTGTGCCAAAGGGGGTCATCCATCACGGGCCGTCGGAGGACGTTCCTGAGGGCTATCAGGCCTGGTTGCTGGAAACACGCGCGACCCTGCGTTGGACGCCGAAGGCCCTCGC
>NZ_JARESV010000163.1:0-996 GCF_046026985.1 Paraburkholderia sp. RL18-101-BIB-B | reverse complement strand
GATGGCCTGTTTGGTGAGCTCGGCGAATGCGGCGTGCGTACCCGCGGCGTCAGTGCACAGGCCTTCAGCAAGGCGCGCCGGGGGCTGTCGGCCGAGCTGTTCGAACGGGCCCGCGCACGTCTGATTGAGCTTGCCCAACCCCATATTGACTCGATGCGCTGGAACGGCCTGAGGCCGGTCGCAGCCGACGGCACCCGGCTGCGGGTGGCGACCCGCCAGGGCCATGCGTTGCGCGCCGGTCACTACGCGTTCGCGCTGTTCCTGCCGGGGCCCGAACTGACGTTGCATGCCGCGCTCCATCCGGCCGACGGCGCCGAGCGGCAGATGCTGTTCGAAGCGCTGGATGTGCTTCAGCCGCACACCGATCTGCTGCTGCTTGATCGCGGCTATATCGGCAACATGATGGTGGCTGCGCTGGCGCAGCGCGAGATCCACTTCTGCCTGCGCGTGGATACCCGAGGATGGAAATGTGTAAGCGCGTTTGCGCGCAGCGGCCAGGCCGAGCAGGTCGTGACACTGGGCGCGCCCAACGAAGAGGATGCCCGCGACTATGAACTGGCGCGCACGCCTACCACCGTGCGCCTGATCCGGGACGTCACGCCCAGCGGCCGCGTGCGTGTGCTGATGACCTCGCTGCTGGAGCGCGAACGTTATCCGGCCAGCGCTTTCGGCGCGCTCTATCATCAACGCTGGCGTATTGAGGAAGCGTTCAAACGTCTGAAGCACCGACTGCGGCTTGAGGCTGTCACCGGCCTGGATTACCTGGCGCTGCAGCAGGACTTCGGTGCGAAAACCGTCGCTGATAACCTGTGTACGCTACTCAATGACCTGGACGATCCAGCCAAAGACGACCACACCAGTCATCCAAACCGTCTATACGCGCTGGGCGCACTCAAGCCGATCCTCGGCGCGTGCCTGCTACGGATTGAGCGCTGCCTGAACCGGCTCGCCGATCTCATGCCCGCCATCCACGGAGCCCGATGTCGTATCCAGCCC
>NZ_JARESV010000162.1:0-1019 GCF_046026985.1 Paraburkholderia sp. RL18-101-BIB-B | reverse complement strand
GTGGCGAAGGCCGCGATGGATTCGGGCGTCGCCGAGCGTCCGATCGAGGACATGGAAGCCTACGAACAGCATCTGCAGCAGTTCGTGTATCACAGCGGCACGACCATGAAGCCGATTTTCCAGCTCGCGCGCGGCGTCGAGCCGGAGAAGAAGCGGATCGTGTTCGCGGAAGGCGAAGAGGAGCGCGTGCTGCGCGCGATGCAGATCATCGTCGACGAGAAGCTCGCCAGGCCGATCCTGATCGGCCGGCCGGCGGTGATCGAGCAGCGCATTGCGCGCTACGGCCTGCGTCTGGTCGCGGGGCAGGACTACACGGTCGTGAACACCGACCACGACGAGCGCTATCGCGATTTCTGGCAGGAATATCACAAGATGATGTCGCGCAAGGGCATCAGCGCGCAGATGGCGAAGCTCGAAATGCGCCGCCGCACCACGCTGATCGGCGCGATGCTGGTGGAAAAGGGCGAAGCGGACGGCATGATCTGCGGCACGGTGTCGACCACGCATCGTCACCTGCACTTCATCGATCAGGTGATCGGCAAGAAGGAAGGCGCGAAGGTCTACGCGGCGATGAATGCGCTGGTGCTGCCGAACCGGCAGATTTTCCTGGTGGATACGCACGTGAACGTCGATCCGACGCCGGAGCAACTGGCGGAAATCACGATCATGGCGGCTGAGGAAGTGCGCCGTTTCGGTATCGAGCCGAAGATCGCGCTGCTGTCGCATTCGAACTTCGGCACGAGCAACGCGCCGACCGCGCAGAAGATGCGCGACACGCTGGCGATCCTGCGCGAACGCGCACCGGACCTGCACGTGGACGGTGAAATGCACGGCGACATCGCGCTCGACGCGAATCTGCGCCGCGAGGTGATGCCCGACTCGACGCTCGAAGGCGACGCGAACCTGCTGGTGCTGCCGAACATCGACGCGGCCAACATCTCGTACAACCTGCTGAAGACGGCCGCGGGCAACAACATCGCGATTGGTCCGATGCTGCTGGGCGCGGCCAAGCCGGTGCA
>NZ_JARESV010000161.1:0-1148 GCF_046026985.1 Paraburkholderia sp. RL18-101-BIB-B | reverse complement strand
GACAAATTCCTGTTCCTGACGGAAACCGGTTCGAAGAGCGTGCCGACCTGGGCGCTGCCGGACAATTTCAAGAATCACGGCAACTATGTGATCAGCCTCGCGAATGTCACGCGCTGGCTCGGTCAGCAGGCTGAGGCGCTGGGTGTCGAGATTTTCCCGGGCTTTCCGGCGGCTGAAATCCTGTACAACGACGACGGTTCGGTTAAAGGTGTCGCCACTGGCAACCTGGGCATCGGCAAGGACGGCGAGCCGACCGAGAACTTCCAGCTCGGCATGGAACTGCACGCGAAATACACGCTGTTCTGCGAAGGCGCGCGTGGGCACCTCGGCCGCCAGCTGAACGACAAATTCAAGCTGCGCGAAGGCGCCGATCCGCAGGTCTACGGGATCGGCATCAAGGAACTGTGGGAAATCGACCCTTCGAAACACAAGCCGGGTCTGGTGATGCACACCGCCGGCTGGCCGCTGGAAAACGACACCTACGGTGGCTCGTTCCTCTATCACATGGACAACAACCAGGTGGTGGTGGGTTTCGTCGTGGGTCTCGGCTACACAAACCCGTATCTCTCGCCGTTCGAGGAATTCCAGCGCTACAAGACGCATCCGGCGATTCGCGCGGTGCTCGAAGGTGGCAAGCGTGTGTCGTACGGCGCGCGGGCGATTACCGCCGGCGGCCTAATGTCGCTGCCGAAACTGGTGTTTCCGGGTGGCGCGCTGGTCGGCGACGATGCGGGCTTCCTGAACGCATCGCGGATCAAGGGTTCGCATGCGGCGATCAAGACCGGCATGCTGGCCGCTGAAGCGGCGTTCGACGCCGTGCAGGCTGGCCGTCAGAACGATGAACTGACGGCGTATCCGGAGAGTTTCAAGACCTCGTGGCTGCACACCGAACTGCATCGCGCGCGCAACTTCAAGCAGTGGATGAGCAAGGGCCTGTACCTCGGCACGCTGATGGTCGGCATCGAGCAGAAGCTGCTGGGCGGCAATGTGCCGTGGACGCTGCATCACCAGCATTCGGATCACGAAATGCTGAAGCCCGCATCGCAGTGCAAGCCAATCACGTATCCGAAGCCGGATGGCAAGCTCACGTTCGACCGGTTGTCCTCGGTGTTCATCTCGAACACGAATCACGAGGAAAACCAGCCGGC
>NZ_JARESV010000160.1:0-1171 GCF_046026985.1 Paraburkholderia sp. RL18-101-BIB-B | reverse complement strand
CTAGTGTCCTGAGTTAAAAATTCATTGCCTTATTTGCGTTGTGTACTAACCTGGGTTGCAGGGTTCGCAAATAAGCGAGGCGATGATGAGAGGAAGACCGAAGGCGCCGCTGGTCTTGAGTGAAGCGGAGCGCGAACAGCTCACGGCGCTGACAATGCGGCGCAAGACCGCGCAGGCGCTGGCCTTGCGCGCACGCATTGTGCTGGCCTGCGCCGAGGGCATCGACAACAAGACGGTCGCGACAAGACAGCGTGTCACCTCGCATACGGTTTCGAAGTGGCGTTCGCGATTCATCAATCACCGCGTGGACGGGTTGCTCGATGCACCGCGCCCGGGAGCACCGAGGACGATCGAGGACTCCCAGGTAGACGCGCTCATTGCACGCACGCTTGAGTCCGTGCCCGCGGGAGCGACCCACTGGAGCACGCGCACAATGGCCCGCGAGATGGGGCTGTCGCAGACGGCCGTGACGCGGATATGGCGTGCCTTCGGGCTGCAGCCACACCGGCAGGAGACCTTCAAGCTCTCCAGCGATCCATTGTTTGTGGACAAGGTGCGCGATATCGTTGGGCTGTATCTGGACCCGCCGCTCAAGGCCATGGTGTTGTGCGTGGACGAGAAGAGCCAGATCCAGGCGCTGGACCGCACCCAGCCTATGCTGCCGCTGGCCCCGGGCATCCCTGAGCGACGCACGCACGACTATATGCGCCACGGCACAACCACACTGTTCGCGGCGCTCGACATCTCCACGGGCGAAGTCATTGGCGAACTGCATCGACGTCATCGCAGCAGTGAATTCCTGCAGTTCCTGCGCACCATCGAGGCCAACGTGCCACCCCAACTGGACGTCCATCTGGTGATGGACAACTACGGTACGCACAAGACCTCCTCGATCAATATCTGGCTGGCTCGCCATCCGCGTTTTCATGCGCATTTCACCCCGACCTCTGCTTCGTGGATTAACCAGGTCGAACGATGGTTTGCCACGCTCAGCGAGACATACATCCGCCGCGGCACTCATCGCTCCACCCGGCAACTCGAACAGGCTATTCGCCAATACATCCAGATCAACAACACTGATCCGAGACCTTTCAACTGGACCAAATCGGCCGACGACATCCTCGCCAGCGTCAAGCGATTTTGTCTACGAATCTCTAACTCGGGACACTAG
>NZ_JARESV010000016.1:0-188437 GCF_046026985.1 Paraburkholderia sp. RL18-101-BIB-B | reverse complement strand
GTTGATCATCTGCTTGGTCGGGGCGATCGCGATCTTCCCCGGGGTGGGGAACTCGTGGTAATCGAGGGCGGCTTCGCGAATGTTCTGTGCGGCAGTCTTGTTTGTCATTCTGGCGTTACTCGCAAACTATGGTCGGTACCGTTGGATATCGAAGGCATCAGCAGTCGCCATTGAACGTATAGCTGGTGGGCAATGCATTAAGGTGCCGCCTGAGACATCGCACGTGGGTCAATGTACGGGGAACTCGGAAGTGGGAAGTAATAGCTTATCCGCGGGATGCGCGTTATGGCTTCACCGAAAATCACTTGTTTATTTACTTTCAGTGAAAACTGACATCGCCTTCTGAAAGCGGAACAGCCGTAGGCACTGCCCGTTACTCCTGAATCCGCGCTCATTAGCGTTTTCCAGAGTCGTCATCGCCACCGCAGCGCATAGCTACGGAACATTCCGCACCGTCGCAGGGCATCGAATATCACGCCTGCACCAGCGCTTGGCATCGGATTCATGCCGCCTGATCGCACCATGGTGTCCTCAATGTCCGCCTCGGACAAAAACAGCCACATTTCCCGTGCATTCGGGACAAGCTGATTTCCTGCACAGACGGATGACGGCGACAGGCCTGGTACTCGCTCTATTGAGTCAGTCTCGATCAGCAACGGACTCTGCCATGACTCGCACGCCCACACCGCTCAAGCTTCCCGTCACTGTCATCTCCGGGTTTCTCGGCTCGGGTAAGACCACCCTCGTCAATCAGTTGCTGCAGCAACGGGCGCCGGGATCAATCGGCGTGGTCGTCAACGAGTTCGGCGAAGTCGGCATCGACGGACAATTGATCGTCGCCGAAGAACAGGCGCTGGTCGAAATCAATAACGGCTGCGTGTGCTGCACGGTACGCGCCGACCTCGTCGATAGTGTGAAAGCGCTGCTGGCGCGTTCGCAGACCGGCGCGGCACCCATGCAGCGCCTGATCGTCGAGACATCCGGACTCGCCGATCCGGCACCGGTCCTGCAAACGTTCCTCGCCGATCCCGACCTACGCGAAGCCGTGGATCTCGAATCGGTCGTCACTGTGGTCGACGCACTGCATCTGCGCCGGCAACTCGATGACGACATTGCGCGCGAGCAGGTGGCGTTCGCCGACGTCATTCTGATCAACAAGCTCGACCTGATCACGGAAGACGAGCTAGTCGCCGTCCAACGAACGATCCGTTCTTTGAATCCAACCGCCGCCATCATCACCTCGACCCGCTCGCAAATCCGCGCGGACGCTCTGCTGGGTGTGCGCCGCTTCTCGCTCCCCACGCTGCTCGCGATCGAGCCCGATCTGCTCGACGAAGGCGCTCACGACCACGAACACGACGTGTCGATCCAATCGTGCGCGCTGGTCGAAAAGGGCGACCTCGATGCCGCGCGCTTTAACCGTTGGATTAACGAACTCGTACAGCAGCAAGGCCAGCAACTGATGCGCATGAAAGGCGTCCTCAACTTTCACGCCGAAGCGCGACAGTTCCATTTCCATAGCGTGCATATGTTGCTGGAAGCCAAACCCGGACGCGCATGGCAGAAGGACGAGCCGCGCGAGAACAAGTTCGTGTTCATCGGCCGCAATCTGGATTTTCCACGACTACGCGAATCGTTTCTCAGCTGTATCCACTAGCCAACTTATCTCGAGGAGTCTGCAATGAAAAAGACTGATGCGCTTACCGTCAGTATCGGCGTGCTCGCCGTCGTCGACACCTACGTCACGGCAACGGTGTTTCCAGTCCCCGTCTGGGTCACGTTTATCGCGTGGGCATCGTTCTTCGTGGTCGGCGGCGGTCCGCGCGGCTTCGTGCAAAGCGTCGCGTCGAATCTCACCGGCCTCGTCATCGCGTCGCTCTCGCTGATGGCGATCGCCAATAGCGGCACGGCCCCGCTCGCCGCAGCGATCTGCGTCGGCGTCGGAAGTGCGGCGATGGTGCAGGTGTCGAAACTGAAGCTGCTGAATGTGCTGCCCGCCGTCGTGTGGGGCTTCGCTTCGACGGTCGGCACCACAGTCGCCACCGGTAAGGCGATTACCACGGTCGGTATCCAGAACCCCGCGTTGGTGGCTGCCGCCGCGCTCGTTACCGGCGCCGTCTTCGGCATCGTCTCCGAAGCGTTCGGCGAAGCACTAAGCCACAAGGCTCAGCCTCAACTCAACTGACCACCCACTTCAGGAATCGCACGTCATGAAACTACAGCACAGCCTTGGCGGGCTCGAAAACCTCGGACCCGTCAATGTCGAGACACGGGTTTTCGTCGAGCCGTGGGAGAAGCGTATTTTCGGCATTCATACGGTGATGATGGCGGAAAGCACGCATCTGTCGGACGCATTGCCAAAGTACCCGGTGGCAACGCTGCCTACCACGTTCAGGAATACGTGGACCTGGGCGTCGCTGCGCACCGGCGCCGAAGGCATGCAGCCGTTCGAATACTTCAAATACCGGTACTACGAAAAGTGGCTGATGGGGATTTCGCAATTCTTCATCGATCAGGGTTATGTATCGGCCGACGAGCTCGCGCAGAAGACCGCGCATTACCGCGCCCAGCCCGATGCGCCGTTGCCCGCGCAGCCGAATCCGGCCATTGCCTCGCAGATCAACGACTACCTTGCAAAAGGCGATTCGGGGCTGAATGCACTGACGCAGACGCCGCGCTTCGAACCCGGTGCCCAGGTGTGCATCGCCGATCCGGCCGCCGTCGATCACACGCGTTTGCCGGGCTACCTGCGCAACAAGCGCGGTGTGATCGACTTCGTCTATCCGGGTGCCTACTCCTACTTCGTATCGACCGGGCCCGACGGCATCGGCGAGCCGATGCCCGTCTATCGCGTTGCATTCAAGGCCGAGGACATCTGGGGCAAGGAAAAGAGCGAGCCAAACACGACGATCTACGCCGACCTATACGAAGCGTATCTCGATGCATCGAACTGAATCTCTACACCCATCACCTGGTATGGAACCAACATGAGCGAACTTTTCAAATACGACGACGAGCGCGAGGCCGCGAGCGCGGCCAAGGTACGGGCGCTCGAAGCGCTTCTGATCGAGAAAGGAGTGCTGGGCAGCGACTCGGTCGATACCGTGCTGGCTCATTTCGAAACGATGGCTGGCCCGTTCAATGGCGCGAAAATTGTGGCGCGCGCGTGGATCGACCCAGCGTTCAGAGAACGCCTTGTCGAAGACACGCCGAAGGCGATTGCGGAAATGGACTTCCCGGCCGGGATGGAAGGCGCGGAAGGCGAACACATGGCCGCAGTCGCCAACGGCGACGGCGTTCACAACCTCATCATCTGCACGCTCTGCTCCTGCTATCCCTGGCCTGTGCTGGGTCTGCCGCCCTATTGGTACAAGGACCCGGTGTTTCGCGCGCGCGGCGTGCGCGAACCGCGCGCCGTGCTGAAGGAGTTCGGCGTGCCGGTTTCGGACGAGACAGAAGTCAAGGTATGGGACAGCAGCGCGCAAATCCGCTGGTTCGTCATCCCGGAGCGGCCCGCGGGCACTGAAGGCATGAGCGAAGCGGAACTGGCCGCGCTCGTGACACCCGAAGCGATGATGGGTGTGGCGCTGGTGCCCTCGCCTGACACATCGCCTCGGTCGGCGGTCTGATCATGTTTACCCGGTTCGAGGAATATGCCGCCTCCAGCATGCTTGGACATCCGGACTCTCCGCCGCGCATGCAAGGCAAACTTCTGTTCGACAAGCCATGGGAGCGGCAGGTATTCGGGCTCGCGCTTTCGCTGTCGAAGGCGGGGCACTTCGAGTGGGAAGACTTCCGCCAGAATCTCATCGAGTCGATCGCGGAATGGGAAGACGGATACTGCGCGGGGCAGCCACCGTGGGACTACTACGAGCGCTTTCTGCTCGCCCTCGAAAAGACCGTGACGCAGGCTGGGGTGCTGTCGGCCACAGACATGGCGTCGCTGAATCTGCGCGCATTGCGTCCGTCCAGCGACTGAGCCGTGCCCTTGCTTCCGGCGTTCAGACAAGGGCGCGAGAACGCTCGCCATATCGCGTAACGAAGTTTCATCAGGATATCTATCATGCTCAAGCAACTGTCCAATGTACTTACCGGATCCGATCCTCAGGTCCAGCGCAAGCTCTTCGGCATTTACGGCCTGCTGTTGGTGACTAATGCCGCCGCGTGGATCTGGGCGTTCGTGTCGTTCTGGGACCACCCGGTCCTGCTTGGCACCGCGTTGATCGCCTACGGATTGGGCTTGCGCCATGCGGTCGATGCCGATCACATTGCCGCGATCGACAACGTGACCCGCAAGCTGATGCAGGAAAAAAGGCGCCCTGTCGCCGTGGGCTTTTTCTTCTCGCTCGGTCACTCGACCATCATCGTCATCGCCTCGCTCGCGGTCGTGGCGGTCGCAAGCGTGTTGAGCACGCGCTTTGCCCAATACAAGGAATTGGGCGGCCTGATCAGCACGTCGGTGTCGACAGTCTTTCTGTTCGCAATAGCGTTCCTGAACCTGCTGATTCTGAAAGCGATCTTCCAGGCATGGCGCCACGTTCGCGCAGGCGGCGCCTACGTCGACGACGACTTCGACATGTTGCTAGCCGATCGCGGCTTTCTCGCGCGGATTTTTCGCCCGATGTTTCGGCTAGTCACGCGCAGTTGGCACATGTTCCCGCTTGGCTTTCTGTTCGGACTGGGTTTCGACACCGCGACTGAGGTGAGCTTGCTCGGCATGTCCGCGTCGCAGGCTTCCCACGGCATTTCGCCATGGGCGGTCATGGTGTTCCCGGCGCTCTTCAGCGCGGGAATGTCGCTGGTGGATACGCTCGATGGTCACCTGATGCTCGGGGCCTACGGCTGGGCCTATCTCAAGCCGATTCGTAAGATCTACTACAACATGACGATCACACTGGTGTCGGTCGCGGTCGCGCTGCTGGTCGGCACGATCGAGGCCCTGGGCCTGATTTCTGACCACTTGAAGCTCGAAGGCAAGCTGTGGGATGCTATCGGGACGCTGAACGACAACTTCGGCACGCTGGGCTACATCATCATCGGCATCTTCGCCGCGAGCTGGCTCGTATCGATGGTGCTTTACCGAACCCGGCGCTTCGACGAACTCGAGGCGAGCCGCTAGGCGAGCGCATGCGGCATGCGTCGCGCCAGCCTCGGCTCCATTTTGACTGACCCCTATGCGCAAGATCACCGTCGGAATGGTGCTGTTCCCCGGATTCCAGCTGCTCGATATCGCGGGGCCCAAGGACGCCTTTGCGGAGGTCCGCATCCTCAGTCAGGGGGCCTGCGAATACGAAATGCTGACGATCGGCACGACGCGCGGTAGTGTGCTGTCTTCCAGCGGGCTCACGGTAATGCCGGACCGGACCATCTTCGATCCGTGTCCGCATTTCGACACGGTGATCGTGCCCGGCGGCCTCGGCGTATTCGAAGTACTCGAAGACTCGACGCTCAGCGAATGGCTCGCGAAGCAGCACAAGAGCACGAGGCGGATCGCCGCCATCTGCAACGGCGTTTTTGCTTTCGGCGCCGCCGGCATGATCGATAACCGTACGGTCACGACCCACTGGATGGACGCCACGCGTCTTTCGTCAATGTTTCCGAAGGCGAAGGTCGAACCCGACCAGATCTACGTAAAAGATAGCGGCCTCTACACGACCGCAGGCGTAACCGCCGGCATCGATCTCGCGCTGGTCATGATCGAAGAAGACTTCGGCAAGCAAATGGCGCTCGACGTCGCAAAGTATCTGATCGTATATGTGCGCCGCGCGGGCGGCCAATCGCAATTCAGCCCCCTGTTGGAAACCCAGGCCGCCAGCGATTCCCAGATCCAGTCAATTCAGCAGTACCTGCTCGATAACCTTCATCTGAATCACACGACCACGTCGCTTGCGCGCCGCCTCAAAATGAGTCCGCGCAATCTGTCCCGCATCTTCACCAAAGAATGCGGCGTCAGTCTCATCGCATTCCTCAACGACGCGCGCATCGATGCGGCGCGCCGCTACCTCGAAAGCACCCGCCACCCGATCGGCGAAATCGCGAAGCGTTGCGGCTTTGAGAGCGCGGATACGCTTCGGCGTACGTTTAGCCGCAGGCTTCAGATCAGTCCCGCCGAATACCGGCAACGCTTTCGCTCCGGCGATCCCGTGAACGACGGGGCTGCTGCTCTGCGTCACCGATGACGAAAGCGATAGCTAACCGTGCCAATTGCGCGTGATCGTCGAGACGCTTCCGGTTTCAAGTTGAACTGTTTGTCGCCAAACCCTGGCGCGCACTCTGCGACGGCCAGCGCGTCTCAGCCACGTGTGCTGGCCTTGCGCAGCTCGCTGGCCAGAATCACTGCTTCGCTGTTGAGTGGTTTGAACGATCCGCGGATTCGGGGACGGTAGACCGGGTCGCCCTTGCGGATGCGCTCGCCAGACAGGGCGCAACGCGCCGCCGCGGGAGCGAAGCATAGTGCCCAGATTTGCTCCTCGTAGTTGCAACGCGTCGGGTCGTGCCAGCGCAATGCGAAGAGCGAATTGGACAGTTCCTCCACGATCGTCACAGTATAGGTACGCACGTCGCCGCCCTCCGATTTACGCGAATTGAGCGGCTCACCCCCCAAGCGGGAGCGACCGCACAGGTCCGAGGACTCCGCATCGGGTCTGGCGGAGAAAAAGATTGGCCGATGGCTGCGAGCGTCGTCGTCCACGGGTTCCGAACCTCGGGCGCTGAAGTAACCCGGTCCGGCCGAGGCGATGAGGGATGTTCACGATCGTTTGCGATCCTTAGCAAAGAGTGAGGCAGCGGCCGAGCAACTCCCGACTTTGCGGCTACTGGATGCATATGGCGGAGAAGTCGACGGTACGGCGATATATGGTCCTCCCTAGCCACGGCACGAACGTGTACTCGCCGTAGGAGTTGCTCCCGATATGGATCCAGCTACGTAGAACATATGACACGATGATTCCTTGGGGACGTTAAGAAGCGAACCGGTCGGGCGGCCATCCGAAAGCGCCATGGGGTCGTCGGGCCGAACTGCGAGCTTTGCGCTGCAAGGAGAGCAAGCGTGCCGCGATAAGAGAAGGGTAGATTTAGCCGGAGGGCGAGTCTACTCTACGGTTGGATATACCGATGCCGCATTAGCGTAACCGGCTTATACGGACGTATAAGTGCGGTAAGGAGATTTCACCGAGCTTGCCGCGTCAAGCGAATCTCCTGTTGAGCGGCAAACGCGGGCAGATCCGCGCTCAGCACTGACGGCCGTCGGGCAGACAGGGCTTGATACCAAGCGATTCGGCCTTGCGCACGAGGTCCGGCATAGAGCGTGCGTTCATTTTTCGCATGACCTGTCCACGGTGCACCTTGACCGTGATTTCGCTCAAGTTCATCTCAGAGGCAATCTGCTTGTTCAGCAGGCCGGACAAGACAAAGCCCATCACCTCTTTCTCGCGCGGCGAAAGAGACTGGTACGCAGCGCGTAGACCGGCTAACGCGGCTTCCGCAGCGAGCCGTTCGCTGTCTCGCGCCAAGGCGTGGGCAACTGCGTCGAGCATGTCCTGGTCTTTGAATGGCTTCGCAAAAAAATCAAGCGCGCCAGCCTTCATTGCCTTCACCCCCATCTCGATGTCTCCATGACCGGTCATGAAGACGACGGGAATACGCATGCCGCTATTGACGATTTCCTGGTGAAAAGCCATGCCGCTTTTCCCGCGGAGTCGCACGTCGAGGATGAGGCAGCTCGGTCCCGCGGAATGAGGAAACTGGAGAAATTCGTCCGGCGACTCGAACGTTTCGACGCGCAAGCCTACCGAGCGCAAAAGCAGGTCAAGGGCCAGACGGATTCCTTTGTCGTCATCGACGACGTAGATGACGGACGCGTCGGTTGTTTCGGATTTGTCCGTCGTTCGGCGGGTCGGTCTAGTAGTCATCTTGACACCTTGGGAAGCCGGAATGCGGTCGCACCCCTCTGGCATGGACCCATTTTCAACTTGCCAATGCTTTTGCGTCTCATTGGCAACCGAGTAAACTAATTGTAAATCGTTGCAGTCGTCACGTGATTATTTTGGATGAGGTCAACGTCCGTGCAGGCCTGGACCTCATTCAACAGCGGAATGCAACGTGCAGGTGTCGGGCCGGGTCGCGGCAGACAAGGGGGGACAATGATTGTCGCGAATTGTCAGACCATTGATCGGGTCTACGTGACAGCGGGCTCGGACCTCTACCGTGCCCGACGCTTGACAGATGGGCGGCCGGTGCTCCTGAAGCTCCTTCCCGAACACGCCGGCGCAGTCCAGTCCGCTCGTTTCAAGCGCGAATATCTGCTCCTTCAAAGGTTGAACATCGCTGGCGTTGCCAAGCCGCTTACCCTGATCGATGACCGCGGACGCCTGGTGTCGGTTATGGAAGACTTCTCGGGCGAATCGCTCGAGACTATTTTGTGGCACGGCCCGCGCCCGGACCTGCCTCGCTGCCTCGCTATCGCCCATCACCTGGCCGATGCATTGGCGGGCGTCGATACCGCCCACGTCATCCATCGAGATCTGCGGCCGGCCAATATTCTGGTCGCGCCAGACACTGGCCATGTTCTGCTGGTGGATTTCAGCCTCGCGACGACCCAGGAACACACCGTCTCGCCAGAGGACATTGTCGTATCCGTGGGCGAGTGGGCGTATATGTCCCCCGAACAAACCGGCCGCATGAATCGGCCGGTTGATTACCGGACCGATTGCTATTCGATGGGCGTGTTGCTCTATCGCATGCTGACCGGTCAGTTGCCGTTCCAGGCAAGCGATCCGCTGGAATGGACGCATTGCCACATCGCCCGTATGCCACCGCCGCCGTGCGATATCGCGCCCGCGGTGCCGCAACCGGTGTCCGACATCGTGATGAAGCTGTTGGCCAAACTACCGGAGGATCGTTATCAAAGCATGCGTGGCGTGCAAGCCGATCTTGACCGCTGTCTGGCGCAATGGCGCGCCTCCGGCCGGATCGAGCCGTTCCGGCTCGGCACGGACGATCTATCGGATCGCTTCCAGATTCCACACAGACTGTACGGGCGCGATCAGGAATTGAATGCGCTCCTCGGTGTATTCGAACTTATGGCGGCCACCGGCCGGGCGGCGCTTGCCACCGTATCTGGGTACTCGGGCATCGGCAAGTCGTCGCTCGTCGACACCTTGCGCAAGCCGATTGTCACGAAGCATGGCTACTTCATTTCAGGCAAGTTCGATCAGTACCAGCGAGACATTCCGTATGCCACCCTTACGCAAGCGTTTGGCGAGTTGGTGCAGCAACTGCTGGCCGAAAGTGCAGCACGCATCGCCGGCTGGCGACAACAACTGCAGGCTGCGGTCGGGGTCAATGGCCAACTTATTCTCGATGTGCTGCCCAAAGTCGAGTTGATCATCGGCACCCAAGCTCCGGTACCGGCGCTGCCCCCGGCGGAGGCGCAAACCCGGTTCCGCCTGGTCTTCCGGCAATTCGTGACCGTGTTCACGAGCAAGGCACATCCGCTAGTCCTCTTCCTGGACGATCTGCAGTGGATCGACGCCGCCAGCCTGGCGCTCGTCGAACACCTGCTCACCCACCCAGACACCTGTTATCTGATGCTAATCGGCGCCTATCGCGACAACGAAGTGAGCCGAGCGCATCCGCTTATGAAGAGCCTCGATGCGATCCATCACAGCGGCACGCCGGTGATCGACATCCAGCTCGCGCCGTTGTCCGCCGCGCATCTGAATCAGTTGGTCGCCGATACGCTGCATGCGCCACACGCGTCCTGCGGGCCGCTCACACACCTCATTTGCGAACGCACCGAGAGCAACCCGTTCTTCTTTATCCAATTCCTGGATGCGCTACACAAGGAGGGGTTGCTGCGGCGTGATGCACAGGTTCAGGCATGGCAGTGGGACCTGGATCAGATCAAAGCGAAAGACTTCGCCGACAACGTCGTCGATCTGATGTTGCGCAAGTTGCGGCAACTGCCGATCCCGGCACAGGAAGCGCTGCAGCTGGCCGCTTGCCTCGGCAACAAGTTCGACCTGCGGATTCTCGCGCTGGTCAGCGGCCAGGCCGAACTCGAGCAGCAACTTGCGCCTGCCGTGCGCGAGAATTTGATTCTGCGCACCCATGGCAGCGGTAAGTTCCTGCACGACCGGATCCAGCAAGCGGCTTACTCACTGGTTCCCGAAGAGCGCCGCAGTGAAGTACACCTGCGCATCGGTCGCGTGCTCCTCTCGAACATGACGGCCGACGAGCTCGCCGATCATCTGTTCGATGTGGCAAACCAGTTCAATCGGGGCGCCGCGCTGATCAAGGCGCCTGAAGAATGCGAGCGTGTCGCTGAACTCAATCTCAGCGCCGGCATGCGTGCCAAGGCAGCGACGGCCTACGCATCGGCACTGGCCTATTTCACTGCCGGAGACGCACTGGTGACACAGGATGGTACGAACCGGCACGATGCGCTCACGTTCTCGCTCGGCTTTCAGCGTGCCGAATGCGAATTCCTGAACAGCTACCTGACGTCGGCGGAACAACGGCTGTCGATGCTTTCAAACCGCGCCGCAAACCTCATCGACAAGGCCGCCGTCGCGTGCCTGCGCATGGCCCTTTATATGAACGCGGGACAAGCCGACCGCGCCGTTGAAGTGAGCCTCGAATATCTCCGTGCCGTCGGCGTCACGTGGTCGCCGCACCCGCGGAAAGATGAGGTGCAGCAGGAGTACAAACAACTGTGGCAACGGATGGGCAGCCGCTCGATCGAGCAGCTCCTCGAATTGCCTCTGATGACCGATCCCGTGTGCCGTGCCACCCTGGACGTGCTAACAGCCGTCCAGCCGCCCGCCCATGCCACCGACATGAACCTGTATTGCCTCGTCGCCGGTCGCATGGCGAATCTGAGCCTCGAGCATGGCAATAGCGATGGATCGGGATTCGCCTACGTCATGCTCGGCATGACCCTCGGGCCGCAATTCGGTGATTACGAGGCTGGATTCCGGTTCGGCAAGCTCGGCGTCGATCTCGTCGAGAAGCACAGGATGGATCGCTTCAAAGCTCGCGTCTACGCCGGCTTTGGCGCCTTCATCGTGCCCTGGACGGCGCACATACGTTCGGGTCGAGCCATACTGCGGCTCGCCTTCGACACGGCCAACCAAACTGGCGACCTTACGTTTTCGGGCTATTGCGGCAACAACCTGATCACCAATCTTCTGGCTGCCGGAGACCCACTCGGCGATGTGCAACGAGAAGCCGAAAGTGGCCTCGAGTTCGCACGCAAAATGCGGTTCGAATTCGTCGCCGACGTCATGACTGCACAACTCAGGCTGATCAATGGACTCCGTGGTCTGACGCCCGAATTCGGCTCCTTCAACGATGCCGCGTTCGACGAAGACCGGTTCGAGCAGCATTTGGCCGCAGATCCAGGGCTGGCACTTGTCGCTTGCTGGTATTGGATTCGCAAGTTGCAAGCGCGTTTCCATGCAGCTGACTACGCTTGCGCCATCGCGGCGGCATCGAATGCTGAACCGTTGCTGTGGGCGTCGCCATTCTGCTTCGAGGTGGCGGAATATCATTTCTATGGCGCGCTGGCGCGCGCAGCACACTGCGATTCGGTATCGGCTGACGAACGACCCAGGCATCTGGAGGCGCTGTCCGCTCACCAGAGGCAGCTCGAGACGTGGGCGAACAATTGCCCCGAGAATTTCACGAACCGCGCCGCGCTGATAGCCGCGGAGATTGCCCGACTCGAGAGGCACGACTCCGACGCCATGCGGCTTTACGAACAGGCCATTCGTTCGGCACGCGAGCACCACTTCGTCCATAACGAGGCAATCGCTTATGAGCGCGCATCGGCGTTCTACCGGAC
This sequence comes from Paraburkholderia sp. RL18-101-BIB-B, assembly GCF_046026985.1. Taxonomy (NCBI): domain Bacteria; kingdom Pseudomonadati; phylum Pseudomonadota; class Betaproteobacteria; order Burkholderiales; family Burkholderiaceae; genus Paraburkholderia; species Paraburkholderia sp. RL18-101-BIB-B. The sequence continues at coordinate 176,592 of NZ_JARESV010000016.1, read as the reverse complement.
GCGTGGATTCGAGACAATTGCCGACACATACATGCGAAAGGCGCGCGACTGCTTTGCGCGCTGGGGCGCCGACGGTAAGGTCAGACAGATCGACGCGCGCGCGCCGCAACTGCGCGAAGAGCCGGCTTCATCGGCGGTCACTGCATTCGGTAATGTCGAGCAACTGGATCTGCTATCGGTCACCAAGGCCTCCCAGGCCATCTCTGGCCAGATCGTGCTCGAGGATCTCGTCGACACGCTGATGCACATCCTGCTTGAAAATGCCGGGGCGCAGACCTGCCATTTGCTGCTCGCACGCAACGAGAGCCTGGTCCTCGCGGCGGAAGCGAGCGTCGAGCAGCAGACGATCCAGGTACGGCGGCATCTGGGCCGGGCGCGGCCCGCACAGGCGTTGCCGGAATCGTCCGTACGCGAATCGGTGCTGCCCGCGTCCATCATCAATTACGTGCGCCGCTGCCAGGAGCGGGTATTGCTGACGGATGCGATGCAATCGAATCCCTTTGCGGCAGACGACTACTTTGCCCGCCGGCGACCGAAGTCGGTGTTATGCCTGCCGATCATGCGGCGCTCTGCGTTGATCGGCCTGTTGTATCTGGAGAACAACCTGGCCACGCATGCTTTCACCTCCCGAACGCGTGACCGTGCTGGAACTGCTGGCCTCGCAGGCTGCGATCTCGCTGGAGAACGCGCTGCTCTACGCCGACCTGCAACGCGAGAACAGCGAGCGCAAGCTGGCCGAGGAGGAGCTACGCCTGCGCGAAGCACGCATCCGGCGGCTGGTCGAATCGAACATCATCGGAGTGTTCTTCTGGAACGTGGCCGGTATCGCAACCGACGCGAACGACGCGTTTCTCCGGATCGTAGGTTATTCGCGACAAGATCTGCTGTCCGGCCATGTCCAATGGGCCACCATGACACCTCCGGAATATCGCGCCGCCGATGCGCGGGCGATTGACGACCTACGGCAGCGCGGGAGTTCCCCGCCCTATGAGAAGGAATATATCCGCAAGGACGGCAGTCGCATCCCGGTTCTGGTCGGCGGCGCGCTAATCGAGGGCTCGGAGGAAAACGGCGTGGCGTTCGTGCTCGACCTGACCGAACAGAAGGAGGCCGAGGCGGAACTCGCAGCGCGGCGGACCGCGGCCAAACAGGCAGAGGAGCAGTTGCAAGCGTTGCAGGTGGAACTGGCTCATGCAACTCGCGTAACAACGCTTGGGGAACTGAGTGCATCCATCGCCCACGAAGTCGGCCAGCCGCTCGGCGCGATCGTGACTAGTGGCGAAGCCTGCCTGCGATGGCTCGGCCGCGGGGAGCCGCAGCCGGAAGAGGTGCGGGCCTGTGTGCAGCATATGATCGGCGAAGGTAGGCGCGCGAGTGAAATTGTCCGGCGTATCCGCACGCTCACCAGGAAGGCTGCCCCGCGGAAGACGCAGCTGGAACTCAACGATGTGATCAATGACGTCGTGGCCCTGGTTCAGCGCGAAGTCTTGAATCATCGCGTTTCGTTGCGCCTCGAGCTTGACTCCGGGCTGCCTCCGTTGCTCGGCGATCGGGTCCAGCTTCAGCAGGTGCTCATCAATCTGGTCATAAACGGTATCCAGGCGATGGCTGACATCGGCGGCGACTCACGTGAACTCCGGGTCGAGTCCCATCGGGATAGCGATGGGCACGTCGTGGTCGCCGTACAGGATTCTGGCCCGGGGATCGATCCGGAAAGCGCAAATCGGCTGTTCGACGCTTTCTTCACCACGAAGGCCGAAGGAATGGGCATGGGGTTGTCGATCTGCCGTTCGATCATCGAAGCCCACGGAGGACAAGTGTGGGCGTCCAACAATGCCGGGCACGGGGCCATTTTCCAGTTCAGCCTGCCTTCGATTAGCGAAGCGTCCTGAAGGGCAATCCGGCGTGATAAACAGGACAATAATTGGTAATGGTCGGGAGCACGATCGAGACGCATCCGGATCGACGCTACGCTTATGACCCGTTTATACATTCGTATCATTTCCGTGCTGCGGCTTCCGAGCTACGATTGATTTGAGTCGCATGCCACACGATTTCGTCTGGCACGCTCCGCTTTCAGTGTGTCGAGGCCCGTCGCTTGTGTCTTCTCAAATTGTTTCCATCGTCGACGACGATGAGGGTGCCCGGGTGGCGACCGCGAGTCTGGTTCGTTCGCTAGGGTGGCAGGCACGCGTGTTTGCATCGGCGGAAGAATTTCTGGAGTCGGGGTCAATCGGCGAAACGTCATTCCTGATTTCGGATATACGGATGCCGGGCTTGTCCGGAATCGAACTGCACGACCATCTTCTGGCCCTCGGGTACGCCATTCCGATCATTTTCACCTCGGGATTCCCGACTGACGCCGTTGAGGCCAAAATCCAGGCCAGAGGTGCGCCCCCTTTCCTCGAGAAGCCCGTTGACGCCATCACTGTCGAGCGATTGCTCAATCTTGCGCTGGGTCGGCCATAGCGCGTTCGCAGTTCGTCAGGAGATTGCCGTCGCGCCGGGCCACGCAATCCGGTCGCTCACAGCTTCAGTTCCCCCTGCTTCGTCAGGACGGTTTTCTTCGCCTTCAGCCATCACGCGAGTTATACGCGGGTATGAGATTCCTATCTACATGCACCGGCGTTCGAACCGTTCGTAGAATGGTTTCGTGTGGCTCGCACCTGTACATTGTTTTCAAGGCCAGTGTGCAAGCACGATACACCTGGCATGGTCAGTCTTGTTTATCACCAGTTCGTTCGATCAATACGCGAACTTAAATCCGGTTTCTCGACGATTGACGCTCACGGTTTGTCTCGCGGCCTGGGCCGTGGATCTGCTGCGCGCATCGCGGCCCATGCTGTCAGCCGGTGGTGGCCGCCGCACTTGCGGCATATCTGAAGGAGGAGCAACCGATGATGACCGTCGTGCTTATCTACATGTCCGGCTTCCTCGTCGTCGTGGCCACTTTGCTTGTCGCAATGATCAAGACCACCGCGCATCCAAATCGTTGAAACGAGGAAATGTCGTATCTATCCGCCGCCGTTATTCGCATCTGCGTGATTTGACCACGCACATGTTCGATGTTGTGGAGGTTGTCATGTTCATCCAGTCCAACCAGATAGCACTGCCTTTTTCGTTCGAACTCGACCTGTGCGCATGGGCAAACGCCGTGTACGAAGAAGCCGTCGGAGAAGGTTTCATTCGCGTGCCTTGGGAGCCGGACGATGCGATCGTGCGGCGATTGCAGGCTTACTTCCACAGTGGCCTGTCGCCTGCCGAAGCTGCGAGCGCGTGTTTCTGTCTAAACCACTGATGATCGCGCCTGACGCTGAGCCTGAGATCGCCCGTCTGTCCCGCCCGATCAAATCGCACACGGGTGCGTGGCATCTTTGAGCCCGAGCCTCACAAGCGGCGGGTCGCGACCTGCGAGGCTCAGGCATCTTGTACGGCACGGCTGCCAGGATCAGAACCCGGCGGCCAGCCCGTCGCGCCGGGTGTCACTCGCAGCGACATAGCCGCGCTCGGGGTCGTTGCGATCGAGCTTCCAGATGAACTGGCCGGAGCCGAAGTCCATATACGGATCGTCGACCGACTTGATCGTGTGGCCGAGACCCACGAGTGCACGCACCGTGTCCTCATCGAGCGTTGCTTCGACGTCAACCGTGAAGTCGCGATTGACCTTCCAGCGCGGCGCGTCGCACGCGGCCTGCGGCTGCTGGCCGTAGTCGAGCATGCGCACGATCGATTGCAGATGTCCTTGCGGCTGCATGTCGCCGCCCATCACGCCGAAACTCATCACCGCTTCCTGGCGGCCGTCGACCCGCTGGGTCAGGAAAGCAGGGATGATCGTATGGAACGGTCGCTTGCCGCCCTCGACCACGTTCGCCGACTTCGGATCCATCGAGAACCCATAGCCGCGGTTCTGCAGCGAAATGCCGGCGTCCGGCACGACGATGCCCGAGCCGAAGCCCATGTAGTTCGACTGAATGAAGCTCACCATCATGCCGCGCTCGTCGGCCACCGACATGTAGATCGTGCCGCCCGCCTTCGGCATGCCGAAATCGAACTGCGTGGCACGCTTCGGGTCGATTAACTTCGCGCGCGACTTCAGGTACGCGTCGTCGAGCATCTGTTCGGGTGTGACCTCCATCGAGCGCGGATCGGCGACGTACTGGTAGACGTCGGCGAACGCGAGCTTCATCGCTTCGATCTGCAGGTGCTGCGATTCGATGCCGTCAATCCGCAGCGCGCCCACGTCGAACTGTTCGAGAATGCCGAGCGCGATCAGTGCGGCAATGCCCTGGCCGTTCGGCGGAATTTCGTGCACCGTGTGGCCGCGATAGTCCTTGCTGATCGGCTCGACCCAGTCGACGCGATAGTTGCGCAGATCGTCCATCGTGAGCGCGCCGCCGCCCTGGCGCGAAAACGCGGCGATCTGTTCGGCGATCTCGCCTTCGTAATACGCGCGCGGGCCCTGTTCGGCCAACTTGCGCAGCGTCTTCGCGTGCCCGGGGAAGCGCACCAGTTCACTCACTTCCGGCGCGCGGCCACGTGGCATGAACGTCTCGGCGAAGCCCGGCTGGTCCTTCAGTTCCGGCACAGCGGCCGCCCACTTGTACGCAACGACGCTCGCCACCGCATGGCCGCGCTCGGCGATTTCGATCGCCGGCTCCATCAGGTCGGCGAACGGCAGCGTGCCGAACTTCCGATGCAGCGCCTCCCAGCCGGCGATTACGCCCGGCACCGTCACGGCATCCCAGCCGCGCTTGGGGTGCTTCGCGAGACCGTTTTCCTCACCGTACTTACGCTTGAAGTAATCGACGTTCCACGCGGCGGGCGACACGCCCGACGCGTTCAGCCCATGCAGCTTCGCGCCGTCCCAGACGAGCGCGAACGCGTCACTGCCGAGCCCGCACGAAACCGGCTCGACGACCGTGATCGCCGCCGCCGCGGCAATCGCCGCATCGACGGCGTTGCCGCCTTTCCACAACATCCGCAAGCCGGCTTGTGCGGCAAGCGGGTGGGACGTCGAAACGATGTTGCGCGCGAACACGGGCAAACGGGGTGTTGGATACGGGTTTTGCCAATTGAAACGTGTCATTGAAAAACTCAAACGAGAGTAATGAGGGGGCCGTCGGCCCATTGAGGCGGTGACGGACTCGGGTTACGACTCGCGCGGATCGAGCGCATCGCGCAGGCCGTCGCCGAGCAGGTTGAAACCGAGCACGGCCAGAAAGATCGCGATGCCCGGGAAAATCGACATCCACGGCGCCTGACTGACAAAATCCTTCGCGGTGTTGAGCATCGAACCCCACGACGGCGCTGGCGGCAGTTGGCCGAGCCCGAGAAACGACAGGCTCGCTTCGGCGATGATCGCAGTCGCGATCGTCAGGCTTGCCTGCACGATGATCGGCGGTAACACGTTCGGCAGGATGTACCGCACGATGATCCGCGCGTGGCCGAGGCCGATTGCCCGCGCGCCTTCGACGTATTCCTCGGCCTTCACGGTGATCGCCTGGCCGCGCGTCAGCCGGACGAAGCGCGGCATCGCGGAGATGCCGATCGCGGCCATTGCGTTGGTCAGGCTCGGTCCGAGGAACGCGGCGAGCGCGATGGCGAGGATCAGGAACGGAATCGACAGCAACGCATCGGCGATTCGCGAGATCACTCCGTCGACGAGCTTGCCGAAATAGCCGGCCACCAAGCCGAGCGGCACGCCGATCACGACCGCGATGCCGACCGACACGACGCCCGCCAGCAGCGACGCGCGCGCGCCCCACAGCAGACGGCTCAGCACGTCACGGCCGAGTTCGTCGGTGCCGAACCAGTGCACGGCCGAAGGCGCCTGCCGCACGGTCATGAAGCTGGCCTGCACCGGGTCGTAATGTGAGAGCCACGGCGCGAATATCGCCATCAGGACGATGAGCAGCACGAGCGCCGCGCCGAACACGGCGGCGCGATTGCGCATGAACTTCGCGATTCCGCGGCGCTTGCGGCGCGGCAGTACGGTCGTCTGCGACGCAGCGGCCGACGCGTGAACGGGGTTGGCGGAAGTAGCCATCAGCTGCGTCTCAGTCGGGGATTGAGGAGGACGTACAGCACGTCGGCGCACAGGTTCACGACGATGAAGCACAGCGCGGTGACGAGCACGACACCCTGCACGACCGCGTAGTCGCGATTGAACACGGCATCGACAATGAGCTTGCCGAAGCCGGGGATCGTGAAAACCTGCTCGGTCAGCACCGCACCCGCGAGCAGTTCGCCGAACAGCAGCGCGAGCACCGTGACAATAGGAACCAGCGCGTTGCGAAAAGCGTGCTTGACGACGACGGTGCCGCGCAGCAGCCCCTTGGCACGCGCGGTCCGAATATAGTCGGTGCGCAGCACGCTCAGCATCGCGCTGCGCGTGTGGCGCATCAATTGCGCGCCGAGCGAGGCGCCGAGCACGAACGCGGGCATCAACATGGTCTTGATGCTGAGCCAGAAGTCTTCGGCCGGCGACACGTAGCCGGACGACGGCAGCAGGTGCCAGCGCACCGAGACGATGAAGATCAGCATGATCCCGAGCCAGAAGTTCGGGATCGACATGCCGGACAGCGCGAAGATGTTCGCGCCGTAATCGAGCGCGCCGCCGCGGCTTGCAGCGGAGATGACGCCGGCCGGAATGCCGATGCCGATCGCGAAGATCATCGCCATCGCCGCAAGCTGCAGTGTGACCGGCAGCTTCTGCGCGATCAGCGACGTCACCGGCACGTCGGTGCGCAGCGACGCGCCGAGATCGCCATGCACGACGTCGCGAACCCACAGTGCGTACTGCGTCGGCACCGGTTCGTCGAGGTGGTACTTGACGCGCAACGACGCGATCAACTGTGGATCCTGATCTTCCCCGGCCATGGCCATCACCGGATCGCCGGGCAGCAGCTTCTGCAGGCCAAAGATCAGCATCGACACGAGAATCAGCGTCGGAATGGCGACCAGCACGCGATTTGCAATGATCTGCAGCATGATCGCTCAGCCCTTGACACTGACGCCGCGTAGGCGGATCAGGCCGTCGGGATAAGGCGTGAAGCCTTGCACCTTCTTCGACAGTTCGAACGGCCACGGCTGGCTGTAGACGTAGATGATCGGATCGTCGTCGGCGAGCAGCCTGGACGCCGCGTCGTACTGCGTTTTGCGGTCCGCGGCGGTCAGCTTCACGCGCGCGGCGTCGAGCAGCTGGTCGACTTCGGCGTTGCAGTAATGCGCGTAATTGAGGTTGCCGGCGCACGTGTTGAACTGATGCAGGTTGCCGTCCGGATCAACACGGCCCGACCAGCCGAGGTACATCGCCTCGAAGTCGCCGCTGTGCGCGGCATTGAGCTCGGTCGCATAGTCGGTCGGCCGCAGCTTCAGGTTAAAGCCGGCTTCGCCGACCATCGCCTGCATCATCTGCACGATCTGGCTCGACACCGTGTTGTTCGGGTAAGTGAACTCGATGTCGACGTGCTCGTGGCCCGCCGCCTTCAGCAACGCCTTCGCCTTCGCGACGTCGCGATGCGTCATCGGCAGCGACGCGTTGTAGTACGGGCTCGACTTCGGCACCGCCTGATTCGCCGGCGCGAAGATGCCCGCGCCGATCACCTGGTTGATCGCGTCACGGTCGATCGCGAGTTCGAACGCCTGCCGCACGCGCTTGTCTTTCAGCAGCGCGTTGCTGCGCTTGCCGTTGCCGATGTTGAACGTAACGTAGTAATAGCCGAAGCCGCTGACCGGCGCGAACTTGTAGCTCGCGTCGCTCTTGACCGACGCGACATCGGACGGCGCGAGGCGCTCAAGCATGTCGAGCGAACCCGAACGCAGGTTTGCGAGGCGCACGGTGCTGTCCGGAATCGGCAGGAAGATCACGCGCTGGACCGGGTATTTGTCGGCGTCCCAGTAGCCCGGGAATTTCTCTAGCACGACGCGATCGTTCTGCACGCGCTGAACGAACTTGTACGGGCCCGAACACACAGGATGCGCGGCGACGCCAGCCGGATCGGCCAGCGTCTTAGGCGCGAGCATCATGCCGGCGCGGTCGGTCAGCGTCGCGAGCAGCGCGGCGTCTGGCTGCTTCAACACGATTGCGACCGTGTAGTCGTCGATCACGTCGACGTGATCGACCGACGCAAGTTCGCTCTTGCGGTTGCTCGTCGGCAACGTGCGGTCGCGGTCCAGGTTCGCCTTGACGGCGGCCGCATTGAACGGCTCGTCGTCCTGGAACTTCACCCCTTGACGCAGCTTGAACGTAAGCGTCTTGCCGTCGGCGCTCGTCGTCCACGACGTCGCCAGCATCGGCACGATCTTCAGGTCGGGCGTGATATCGACCAGCGCGTTGCACAGCGACGCAAATACGATCCGGTCGACGAGCTGCACGCTGCGTGCGGGGTCGAGCGAACCGATGTCGTCCTGCAAGCCGATCCGTATCGTCTGGCTGGTCTGGGCCATCGCGCCGGTGGCGCTGAGTGCGAGCGCCGCGGCAATCAACATTCTTCGCATGAGGACTTCCCTTTGTTTTCCAATTCACAAAACGGTTTGGTGAGCGGGCAGCGCAGCGGCGGTAGCTCGATTCTTCACCCGATTTTCATCTCGACCACCGGCTCAATCGACGCCGCCCGCGGCCAGCATCGTCTGGCGGTCGCGGTAGATCGCGAGCCGCTCGATCAATTTCGGGCTGACGCTCGTGGCCAGCGGTGCGCCGCCGCCGGCGTTCTGGATCTCGCGCCAGAAGTGGCATGCGACCTGCCGTCCGTCATCGAGCCGTTCGCTGATCGGCCGCGCTTGCGCGCAGTGCGGCTTCGCATGCGGACAGCGCGTATGGAAACGGCAACCGGAAGGCGGCGCGGTCGGACTCGGCAGATCGCCGGACAACGCAGGCTTTGCACGCCGCTCGTGCGGGCTGCTCGCCGGAATCGCGCGCAGCAGCGCTTGCGTGTACGGATGCAGCGGCGCGTCGAACAGTGCATCGACTTCAGCGAGCTCGACGATCTCGCCGAGATACATCACGGCGACGCGGTCGCTCATGTGGCGAATCACCGCGAGGTCGTGCGCGACCATGATCAGCGTGAGGCCGAGATCCTGTTTCAGTGTTTCGAGAAGATTGATCACCTGCGCCTGCACCGAGACGTCGAGCGCCGACACCGGCTCGTCGCCGACGATCAGCTTCGGCTCGCCGGCCAATGCGCGCGCAATCCCGATCCGTTGTCGCTGGCCGCCGGAGAATTCGTGCGGGAAACGGTCCGCGTAGGCCGGTTGCAGGCCAACCGTGCGCAGCAGTTGCGCGACGCGCTCGCGATGCTCGGCGCCGTTGCGCGCGAGCCCGTGCAGCGCGATCGGCTCGCCGACGATCTGGCCGATCGTCATGCCCGGATTCAGCGACGCGAACGGATCCTGAAAGATGATCTGCATTTCGCGGCGCAGCCGCCGCAGCGGCGCGCCTTGCTGATGCGTGATGTCGTTGCCTTGATAGAAGACGCGGCCGTCCGTCGAGTCGATCAAACGGAGCAGCAGGCGGCCCAGTGTGGACTTGCCGCAGCCCGATTCGCCGACGATCGCAAACGTCTCGCCGGGGTCGACCGCAAACGACACGTCGTTGACTGCATAGACGGTTGGCGAGCGTGTGAAGAGATGCCGCGTACCGCCAAAATGCTTCGTCAGCGCGCGCGCCTCGATGATCGGCGTCTGCGAATTCGAGGCCGGGTGTGCGTGCGGCGTCGGTGTATTGGGCGTCGTCATGCAATTTCCTTTCGCAACAGCGGCGCGGCAACCTGTTCGACCGGAGCGAGCCAGCACGCGACGCGATGCACACCGGCTATCACCTTGTCGGGCGGCGCGGCGTCGATGCAGCGTTGCTCGGCGAAGGGGCAGCGCGGCGCGAAGCGACAGCCGTTCGGCATCAACTCGGGCGACGGCACCGAACCGCGGATCGTCGCGAGCGCGCCTTCGCGCTTACCGACCGACGGAATCGCGCCCATCAGGCCGATCGTGTAGGGATGCTGCGGGTCGTCGAACAGATCGGCAACGGTGCCGTATTCGACGATGCGGCCCGCGTACATCACCGCGACGTGGTCGGCGACTTCAGCGACGACGCCGAGATCGTGCGTGATCAACACCATCGCGGTGCCGGTCTCGGCTTGCAGATTTTTCACGAGCGCCAGCACCTGCGCCTGGATCGTCACGTCGAGCGCGGTCGTCGGCTCGTCGGCGATCAACAGGCGCGGGCGGTTCGCGAGCGCCATCGCAATCATCACGCGTTGGCGCATACCGCCGGAGAGCTGATGCGGGTACGCATCGAGCCGGGTTTCCGGCGCCGGGATCCGCACGAGCCGCAGCATTTCGAGCGCCTGCTCGCGCGCCTGCCCGCGCTCGACATCGCGATGTCGCCGGATGCTTTCGGCGATCTGGTCGCCGACCGTGAACGCCGGGTTCAGCGACGTCATCGGCTCCTGAAAGATCATCGACAGCCGGTTGCCGCGAATATCAGCCAGTTCGCGCTCGGTTAGCGAGAACAGGTCCTTGCCTTCGAAATGCGCGGTGCCGGCGACGCGTTGTGCAGGCGGGCTCGCGAGCAGACCCATCAGCGCGAGCGACGTCACGCTCTTGCCACAACCCGATTCACCGACGATGCATAGTGTCTCGCCAGTGCCGACTGAGAACGACACGTCGTGGACGAGGTTCGGTACCTCGGCAGCGCGCGAGAACTTCAACGAAAAGCCGCGCACCTCCAGAACCGGTCGGCGGGCGGCATCGGTCATGCTGGGAAACTCCATATCGAGCTGGTAGTCCTGTTCAAGGCTGTCCTCGCGGCGATTATGTGGTGCGCTTGACGACAGAAAATATTAATATTTCTTACTGATACTTAACTTTTTCTTGGGGATGAGCGATGCCGACCCTGCGCATGTTGAGAACCTTTCGGGCCATCGCGCGCACCGGATCATTCGCGGCAGCGGCCCGGAGCGTCGCGCTGACCCAGGCGGCGGTCAGCTTGCAGATGCGCGGGCTCGAACAGGCGCTCGGCCGCCAGTTGTTCGACCGCAGCGGTCGGCAGATCGCGCTGAGCCGCCACGGACAAGATATCTGGCCGAAGGTCGAGCAGATTTTCGACCTCCTGGACGAACTCGAAGCGACGCCGGCGGATTCGATGGTCGGGCCAGTGACCATCGGCGCGGTGGTGTCGGTGATCGGCGCGCTCTCGCTGGTCATCGCGCGTTTGAAGGCCGCGCATCCGCAACTGGATGTGCGGCTGCTGTCGTCGCGCTCCGACGAACTGGCGCGGATGGTCGAGGCGGGTGAGGTCGATATCGCGGCGGTCGTCGCGCGTGCCGACATGACGCTGCCTGACACGCTGAAGTGGACGACGCTATACACGGAGCCGCTGATGCTGGTGGTCAGCCGCGAAATCGGTGACAACGACCCGCGGCGAATTCTGCGCAGCCACCCCTTTCTGCGCTTCGACCGCCGCGTGCGCACCGGGCGCGTCGTCGAGCATGCACTGCAGACAGTCGGCCTGACGGTCAACGAATACCTCGAACTCAACTCGATCGAGACAATCGTCGCGCTGGTGCGCGAAAATGTCGGCGTCGCGGTGCTGCCGCTTCTGCATCGCGGCAACTGGCAAAACGATCCCTTACTACGCGTGCTGCCGATTTCGAATTCGCCGGTGCTGCGCACGGTCGGCATGATCCAGCGCGCGTCGTATGACCGGCGCGGCATCACGCAGGCGATTATCGACACGCTGCACAACGACTGAGCGGCCTGCGCCCACCGCTTCACAGCGGTGCGTCTGCACACGACGACATATGGTCTGATACAGTACCCTGAATCAATTGGAGCATGCAGCCATGAAGGCTTCACGGGCGGCGGCATCACGCACTTACGCGATGCCTGAGCGAAGCGATCGCCTCGATTTCTACATACGCGACCAAGCCTCACGCCCCGCAATTGAAGAGCCGCACAAGCACGAATATTTTCAGATTCAGATCAACCTCGGCGGCGATACCGAACAGCACATCGGCGGAGTACGCCGACCTTTTCCTGCGGGTGCGGTCGCCTTTATCCTGCCGCATCGCTTGCATCTGATACCGCATCCCGCGCATTCGCGCTTCATTGTCATCAACTTTACGCAAGCGTTTCTACGCGCCAATACGGACGGAGTCGCGGGTCCCCTGGACCTCGAGGATGTGTCGATTACGCAGGCACCCGAACTCGCGCCGTTCAGGCTTCAGGAGTACATCGACTTCATTCTGGCGGACGCCGATCTCGCCGAAATCGAGCCGGTTTTGTCACGTATGCTGGAGGTCAATGAGACACGGCGCTTTGGTGCGAGCGCCCTCCTGCGCGGATACCTTCTCCAGTTGATTGGGATCGTATGCCAGCGACACGCGGATCAGCTACTTCGGCTTTCCTCGCGCAACGTCCAGAGACTCGGCCGACGAGATGCTCTGGTCCGTGTGGACCGTCATGTCGATGCCCATCTCGCGAGCAACACGCTGTCTCTGACCTCTGCCGCCGCCGCTGCGTTTCTATCGCCGAACTATCTTACGCATCTGATCAAGAAAGAGACGGGCCGGACGTTTGTCGAGTGGGTGACCGAGCGACGCATCGCACGCGCAAAGGAACTGCTGGCAAACGACAACCGGCGCATCAAGGACATCGCGTTTCTGGTCGGCTATCGCGACGAGGCCTATTTTTCGAGGCGGTTTCGTCAGTCGGTCGGTCAGTCGCCGAGCGACTTTCGCGACATGCACCGGAGTGCGCGTCAACGAAACGGCGGGGCAACCGCGCGCAAGGAAGCACCGTAAGATCGTCCTGGTGTTCAGCGGATTTGTCCTGCTCGGCAGGTTCGCAGGGCGATATCGTAGGTAGGCCAATACTACTTGCGAGGCTTACCATGACCGAATACTCGGTGACACCACCCACGATCACCTCCGTTGCTGTCAGCGGTTCGACGAGCCGATTTCCCGTGCGCCGCGTGTTCTGTGTCGGACGCAACTACGCAGAGCATGCGCGCGAAATGGGCGCCAACCCGGACCGGGACCCTCCGTTCTTTTTTTCCAAGCCTGCCGATGCAGTCGTGCCAGCGACCGGCGTCCTTCCGTATCCGCCCCTGACCTCCGACTTGCACCACGAGATTGAACTCGTCATTGCGATCGGCAAGGAAGGAAAGATCATCGCCCGCGAAGACGCACTCGATTTTGTCTGGGGCTATGGAGTCGGTGTCGATCTGACACGCCGGGATCTTCAGGCGACGGCGAAGAAACTGAGCCGCCCGTGGGACTGGGCAAAAGGCTTCGACGCGTCTGCGCCAGTGAGCGAGATCAAACCGACGTCCGAGGTGGGGCATCCATCCATTGGCCGCATATGGTTGTCCGTGAACGGAGAAGTCCGTCAGCAAGGCGATCTCAGCGAAATGATCTGGCCTGTCGCGGACATCATCAGTTACGTGTCTCAGGCCGTGACCGTGAAGCCGGGAGACCTGATCTTCAGCGGAACACCCGCCGGCGTCGGCGCACTACGCCCAGGCGACAAGGTCGCAGGCGGGGTGGATGGCGTTGCAAACTTCATTTTCGAGGTGGGCCCGCTGGTCGGATGAACGGGGCGCGGGAAGTCGCCTGAAGATCTCCCCTGCGAACAAGTGCGACCGGTGCGAACCGAGGCGCACTTTCGCAGCGGGACTCGAGTGTGGACGCACAGGCTCAACGTCCAACTGCTTCCTGTCGCAGGCTCATGAAGGAAGCTGATCCACGAGTACCTGCTTTAACGCGGTGCAATCGTTCCGACGATAGACCGCCACCCTCAATCCATCAGGAGCGGATCGCCGTCGAATTCGACGAGACAGCCGGGGCCGCCATGAAACAGCGCTTCACGCGCATCTTCCGTCTTTCCCGTTGCCGCGATCTCAGCCGCATAGAGTTCGGCATCATCTTCCGGCACGTACCCGAGATAGCGCACGTTGGCATTGTCCCAGCGATTGCGCGCGTTATTGGATACGCCGTACACGACCGCGAAGTGGAAGTCCGGATAGTCGATACAGCGGCGCGTCACCTGCACCATGTCGCGATGGCTGATCCATGTGAAGAGGTGGCGCGGTACGGTCGGCCTGTTGTCCGGGCGGAACGAGCCGATACGGATGCACGCAACCGACATGCCGTGCTTGTCGGCGTACATCCGGCCAAGCGCCTCGCCGAACACCTTCGAGATGCCGTAACGGCTATCAGGGCGCGGCTCGACGCTGTTGTCGATCATCCGGTCGCGACGATGAAAACCCACTGCATGGTTTGAACTCGCGAACACCACGCGCTTGACGCCCGCTTGCCGCGCCGCTTCGAACACGTTGTAGCAACCTTCGATGTTCATATCGCGGATGCGTTCCCAGCGATCCTCGTCGGGGATGCCGGCGAGGTGCACGACGACGTCGACGCCCTCCATGGCCGGCAGAAGATCCTCCAGGCGCGTGATGTTCGCCGTCACGATTTCCTCGCCTGCCTGTGCCTCGGCCTGCGGCGCAATATCGGCGAGGCGCAGCGCATAGTGGCCCTGGAAACCGGCGCGGAGCACGCGCCCAATGTGACCGGCCGCGCCGGTGATCAGTACTCGAGTCATTGATACCCTCTCTGTGATTCAGGTAAAAAACAGCTAATCGGTTTCGCCTTTCTGTACGGCGTAGCCAGCCGAGCGGCGATGATGCGCTTCGAGATACGCATCGCGCGATGGCACCAAATGGTCCCGGCATAACTTGATCAACGATTCCCGGTCGCCGGTCCGGAGCGCCTCGATCATCTGGTGATGCTCGGCACGAGCCTTCTCCAGATACTGGGGAAACACGATGGATACTGAACGGATCGCATGCGTGCGGCGTTCATACTCGCGAATCGCCTCGGTTAGAACCTGGCTTTCCGACAACGCAAAGAACGCATGGTGAAACGCCATGTTCGCGCGGAAGACGCGTCGCAGGTCGCCGGCGATGGCCGCTTCGTCGTGCTCTGCCTGAATTGCCGTCAGCGCATCGAGCGCCTCGCTACTGACCGGCAAAACGATGCGTCGCGCCGCGTCTGCTTCCAGCAATTCGCGTAGCGCATACAGTTCAATGACCTCGCGCGGTGTAAACGACTTGACCAGCGCACCTACATTCTTGCGGCGCTCCACCAGGCCGCGCCGCTCCACCTCCGCCAGCACCAGACGGGCGACGTGGCGCTTCAGGCTGAAGCGCTCGCACAGATCGTCTTCGACGAGCCGTTCGCGCGGATGCAGAACGCCAAGGACGATCTGCTCCTCGAGCTCGTCTGAGACGCTGCGCAGCGTCTCGTCGATATTGCGGTCGCGTTCGACCGTCTTCGCAGTGGGTGCAGCGGAGCGTTTGGGCTTGGCAGCGTTGCTCATAGAAAGGATCCGCAAAATGATCTAAGCCGCGAGCCTATACGAAAATATGATCTTTAACCCTTGTTTCCGTTGCCGGGAACGGTCGCGGTAATCCGGGTAGCTTGCAGAAAGTCAAAGTCGCAGCCCTCGTCGGCCTGAGTGATCGTGGTCAGAAAGAGTTTGCGATAACCACGCTCGTCGGGGTCGGCCTGGCGCGCCGGCAACGCGGCAAGACGAGCCGCGATTTCCTCGTCACTGAGGGCAAGTTCGATAGACCGTTCTGCCACGCTCAGGCGAATGCGGTCGCCAGTTTGTACGACCGCGAGAGGACCGCCGATGGCCGCTTCAGGTGTGACGTGCAGCACCACTGTGCCGGACGCCGTGCCGCTCATGCGGCCATCCGAAATGCGCACCATGTCTTTGACACCCTGGCGGCCGAGCTTGCGCGGGATCGGAATGTAGCCGGCTTCCGGCATCCCGGGTGCACCGACCGGACCGATCCGCTTGAGCACGAGTACGTCATGTGCTTCCACGTCCAGTTCCGGGTCGTCGATACGACGAGCCAGATCCTCCGCGTCTTCGAAGACGACGGCCCGCCCTTCATGCTCCATCAGGCTGGCGCTTGCCGCTGACTGCTTGATGATCGCGCCGCCCGGCGCCAGATTGCCACGCAGCACCGCAATACCGCCTTGCGGAAAGATCGGGCGGTTAAACGGGCGGACGACTTCCTGCGGGAAGCTCGCCGGGGCGGCATCCAGCTCCTCGCCGAGCGTACGGCCGGTCACAGTGAGCGCGTCGAGATGCAGCAGGCCTTTCATCTCGCGCATCACCGTGGTCAGCCCGCCGGCACGATGCAGGTCTTCCATGTAGTGCTGTCCGGACGGTTTCAAATCGACGAGGACGGGCGTCTCGCGCGCCATCCGGTCGAGTTGCTCAAGGTCGATGCGAATCCCGAGCCGGCCCGCAATTGCCGTTAGGTGAATGATGCCGTTGGTCGAGCCGCCGATTGCGAGCAGCACCCGCAATGCGTTTTCGATCGCCTTGGGCGTCAGGATGGCCGTCGGACTCAGGTCCCGCCCGATCATCGCCACAGCCTGCGCGCCGGTGCGCTCCGCAATGCGGATGCGATCGGCGGTCACGGCTGGCGCGGACGCACCACCCGGCAGCATCATGCCCAAGGCTTCCGCGATGCAGGCCATGGTGCTTGCCGTTCCCATCACCGAACAGGTCCCCACCGTTGCGACGAGTTGATTGTTGACGGCTTCGATCTCGGCTTCGTCGATCTGGTCGCCGCGAAAACTCGCCCAGAAGCGACGGCAGTCCGTACATGCCCCAACCCGTTCGCCGCGATGCGAGCCCGTGAGCATGGCGCCCGTCACCAGCTGAATGGCGGGAACGCCCGCCGCCGCCGCGCCCATCAACTGGGCCGGTACGGTTTTGTCGCAGCCGCCGATCAGCACCACCGCGTCCATCGGCTGGGCCCGGATCATCTCCTCCGTGTCCATCGACATCAGATTGCGAAGGTACATGCTGGTCGGATGCGAAAAGCTCTCGGCGATCGAGATCGTCGGGAATTCGACAGGCAGGCCGCCAGCCAGCATCACGCCGCGTTTTACCGCCTCGATCAACTGCGGCGCGTTGCCATGGCATGGGTTGTAGGCACTGCCCGTGTTCGCGATGGCCACGATGGGACGCGACAGCGCGTCGTCGGTATAGCCCGCCCCCTTGATGAACGCCTTCCGCAGAAATAGCGAGAAACCTTCATCGCCGTAGTTCGTCAGCCCCTGCCGCAAGCCGCTTTTCTTCTCGCTCATTGTCGCTCCTGAATCGTCGATGACATTATCAATAATCTTGACGGGAATGTTACCGATACTTATAGTCTCTCCGCAAGCGATTCTTTTGTGTTGCGGTCGGTGCCGCATATCCACTCTCCAACAGCCTTCCGCCGAGGTCTTCATGAAGCATGTCGTCGCCTATCGTTCGTTGCCTCCTGCCGTGCTGGGGCTCCTTCGTGAGCACTGCTCCGTCGAGTTGGTCGACGTTTCATCCGGCGACCTCGCGCCGTTCAGGCAAGCACTGGGCGCGGCTCACGCAATGGTCGGCAACAATCTCAAGATAACGCCGGAGATCCTCGATGCGGCGCCTCTACTCGAGGTCGCGTCCACGATTTCGGCCGGCTTCGACGCGTTCGATGTCCCTGAACTCTCACGCCGCGGCATCGTACTGACGAATACGCCGGAGGAAGTCACCGAAACCACCGCCGATCTCGTATTCAGCCTGATCCTCGCAACCGCCCGGCGCATTTCGGAACTTGCCGATTGGACACGGCGCGGCCAATGGACGCGTACTGTCGGCGAGGCGCAATTCGGTGTCGACGTGCACCACACAACGCTGGGAATCGTCGGGCTTGGGCGCATTGGCAGCGCGGTCGCCAAGCGCGCCGCTCTTGGCTTCGGCATGGACGTGATCTATTCCAACCGCTCCCGCAACCCGGAAGCAGAGGAGCGCTACGGCGCGCAATGGCGGCCGCTTCCCGAGTTGCTCGCCACTGCGGACTTCGTTTGCGTGCTTGTGCCGCTATCGCCCGCCACCGAGCGGCTGATCGGCAGCGCCGAACTCGGGACCATGAAGCCGTCGGCCATCCTCATCAACTGCGCTCGCGGCCAGGTCGTCGACGAGGTCGCCCTCATCGAACATCTTCGTGAAGGCCGCATTCGCGGCGCCGGTCTCGATGTGTTCGAACGCGAACCGGTGTCGCAGGACTCGCCGCTGCTCCAGTTGCCGAACGTGGTAGCGGTGCCGCATATCGGTTCCGCTACGCAACAGACGCGCGAAAACATGGCCATGCGCGCGGTACGCAATCTCATCGACGCACTCGACGGCCAACTCTCGTCGACCTGTGTCAATCCCGAAGCGCTCCACGCCCGCTCGTCTGCGCAACAGATCCCGGGCTGAATGGCGCGAAACACGCTCACTTCAATCAAAAGGAACACGCGATGACTTCAGTCAACCGACCCCGCGGCGTTTACTCGCCCGTGGTCACGCCGTTCACAAGAGACCTTCTTCCGGATCACGACCGCTATGTCCGTCATTGCCGATGGTTGATCGAACAGGACGTCGGACTCGCTGTTTTCGGGACCAACTCGGAAGCGAATTCGCTCGCCGTCAGCGAGAAAATGAAGCTGCTCGAAACGTTGGTTGGCGCAGACATTCCGCTCGATCGTCTGATGCCGGGCACAGGCTGCTCGGCCCTCACCGACACGGTCGAACTAACACGCCATGCGCTTTCGCTAGGGGTGAATCATGTGCTGACGCTGCCGCCGTTCTTCTACAAGGGCGTCACCGACGAAGGCCTGTTCCGCAGCTATGCGCAGATCATCGAACGCGTGGGTTCCGACGCACTGCGCATTTATCTGTATCACATCCCGCCCGTGTCCCAGGTGCCGCTCAGCCTCGCGCTCATCGAGCGGCTGCTCGCTGCTTTCCCGGGCGTGATCGCCGGCGTGAAGGACAGTTCGGGCGACTGGAGCAACACGCAGGCCATGCTCGAGCGCTTCCAGCCGCATGGCTTCGATGTGTTCGCCGGCAGCGAGACCTTCCTGCTGGCCACCATGCGGGCGGGCGGCGTTGGCTGCATCACGGCAACCGGAAACGTCAACCCGGCGGCTATCGTGCAGTTGTATCGTCACTGGCAATCGGCCGACGCCGATGCCCGTCAGGCAGCACTGGATGCCACGCGTGCGGTGTTCGCCAAATTCCCGATGATTCCCGCACTCAAGGCGGCGATCGGCGTGTATTCGAACGATGCCGACTGGGGCGTCGTCCGCCCTCCTCTCGTCGATCTGACACCAGTGCAATGCGACGCGCTCGCCGCCGCACTCCGCGAAATCGGCTTCTCAATGCCAGGGGTCGAAGTCACCGCCTGATGCCCTGAAGAAACACCCGCCGGTTGCATGCGCAACCGGTGGTATTTTCCAGCTATCCATGGCTTCCGCTTCAGGCCCAATCGTCTAGCGCGTATTCGTTCAGCGCGGCTTCATCGAAGTCGAATCCGAGGCCTGGACGAGTCGGCACGGTCAGGTTGCCGTCTGCGAACGACAGCTGCGTGTCCACCAGCCGGCGGAAATTCAGCACCTGATCGTCAGGAAAAAATTCGACATAACGCGCATTGGGCGTTGACGCCACCAGATGCACGTGCAGATCGTGGAACCAGTGCGGACACATCGTCACACCCACGGCCGCGGCCGACGCTGCAATCCGCCGCCATTCGCTGATCCCGCCGCATACCGCCGCGTCCGACTGAAGGATCATGGCCGCGCGCTTGTCGAGCAGCTCCTGATGCCGCCAACGCCCCGCTTCTATCTCGCCGGTCGCAACGGTCACCGGCGTGCGTCGGCTCAGTTGCGCATGACTCTCGATGTCGTCGGGACTGAACGGCTCTTCGATCCAGTACGGGTTGAACGGCTCGTACCGGCGCATGTATTCGAGCGCGGTCGGAACGTCGGACCATGCGTTGTTGGCATCGAGCATCAGCAGCACGTCATCGCCGATCGCTTCGCGGGCTGCCCTGATCCGCGCTTCCTCGCTGCGCGGATCAAGCCGCCCTACCTTCATCTTCACCGCGCGAAACCCCAGCGCCACATAGCCCGCCATTTCCTCGCCGAGATGCTCCGGCGTCTTGCCTTCCAGATAGTAACCACCGCTGGCATAGGCCGGCACAGTGGCGCTAGATGTGCCGCCGAGATAGCGGCTCAACGGCAGGCCGGCAGCGCGTGCATTGCGGTCCCACAAGGCGATGTCGATGATGGACAGCGCCCGCATGACTGAGCCCGCACGCCCTTGCAGCAGCGACTCGTCGTACATGGCGCACCACGAGCCTTCGACGTCGAGCGCGGAGCGCCCACGTAACAGCGGCGCAAACAGTTCGCGCACGGCATACGTGACCAGCATGCCGGCGCGGTTGCCGCTGTAACAAAAGCCGATGCCGTGATGGTCATCGGCTGTCGTGACGCGTACTACGGTGTAGTCGCGGGCAGTGACGAGGCGGGTCGAGAATGCAGTGTGGCGGTCAAGCGGCACGCGGATGGTGCGCGCCTCCACCGAAACGATCCGCGAACGTGTCTGATAATCGGTTTGCTCGGATTCAACGATGACATGTTTCATGGCAGTAGATCGACTCGAAAAAAACGAGATACTCGCGCGGCCACGCGTACGGCCGCGGGCGGGTGGCTCCGCCTGCGCCTCCCGGCTCCTTGCGTGGCGGGACGGACCGTTTATGCGGCGGTGGTATGCGGCCCGGCTGTCTCGCCTGCCGCGCGCCGGCCGATGACCAGCAGCATTGCCAGCACGCCGACCAGATCGACCGCCGCGCCGAGCATGAAGCCGCTGCTGTAACCACCCAGGTACTGGACCGCCAAACCCATCATGGTCGGACCGACGATGCCCGAGATGTTGCTCATCAGGTGAACAAAGCCGCTTACGCCCCCAAGATGCCTGCCGGGCACAAGCTCGTGCATGGTAGCCCAGCACGCTTGCGACGAAGCCGTCAGAAACAGTACGGCGAACGCGACAAGCAGTACTGCGGGAGTCACGGAATCGACCATGCTGACGCCCACCAGGGCGAGACCCGACAGCGCGAGCGGCACGATCGCCGAGACCTTGCGCGCCAGCAGCTTGTTGCTCATGCGCTTGAAACACGCGTCGGCAAGCAGGCCGCCACCGAAGTATCCAATCCCGCCGCATGCCCATGGCACTGCGCTCAGAAAGCTCATGTGCTTCATGTCGAGATGCAGCGCGTTGGTGAAATAGCTCGGCATCCAAGAGATGAACACGAACAGCGTGTAGTTCACCGCGAACAGGCCGACGCCAAGCGCGAGCGTGCTCGGACGAAACAGGTAGCTGCGCAGCGGCGTGCTTTCCTCGCCGCCTTCCGCAGGATGTGCCGCACTGCGGCTCGCTTCCACCATCTCGCGTTCTGCCTCGCCGACCCGCCTGCTTTGCGCCGGCTTGTCGGTAGCGAACATGCGCCAGGCGACGATCCACACCAGCCCGAACGCCGCGATGATCACAAACGACGTGCGCCAGCCGTAGGCGATCGCAATCAGTCCCACCACCGGCCCGGCGATCGCACTGCCTACCGTCTGGCCTGAAAACGTAAAGCCGACCATGGTCGCGGTTTCATGCCGGGGAAACCAGTTGGTGATGGTCCGGTTGGTCGTCGAATTCATCGGACCTTCGCCGAAGCCGAACAGCGCCCGGGAGATCAGCAACGTGCCGAATCCAGTCGCGGCCGCGGTCAACCCGCAGAGAATGGACCACGCCCCCATCGACCAGGAGAAGACCCGGCGCGGCCCATACTTGTCGGCGAGTTGTCCGCCGACGAATGCGAAGATGGAATAGCCGAAGAAGAAACTGCTGAACACTACGCCGAGTTGCGACGGCGAAAGATTCAGCTCCTTGTTCAGGACAGGCGCGACCACGCCAAGCGCCGCGCGGTCCATGTAATTGATCGCGCCCGCGATAAACAGCAGCAAGGCGACAACGTAGCGATACTTCCCAGTCTTCATGTTGTCTCTATTCCATGTAATTGAGGATACCGAATGTTGCTATCTGGCACTTCTCTCGAGTGCCATGGAGGTACTACTTGTTGACAAGCCTGGCGGGAAGCTGCGTCAGGATGAGACCTGCGGAGACAATCAGCGACCCCGCAATCAGGAACAGGCTCGAATCAAGAGAATGCGTGACCGTCTTTAGCCACCCCACCAGCGCAGGGCTTACGAAGCCTGCGAGATTGCCCGTCGAATTGATCAAGGCAATGCCGGCCGCCGCACCGGTGCCGCCGAGGAAGGAAGTGGGCAAGGCCCAGAACATGGGTAAGGCCGTAATCACGCCCGAAGCGGCAAGCGTCAGGCCAAGCAACGCAATATACGTATTGTTGCCCGCGTAGGCGCACATCACGAACCCCGCAGCCGCCATGCATTGCGGCAACACGACGTGCCAGCGGCGTTCACGCGTGCGGTCCGCGTGGCGGCCGACCACAATCATCAGAATCAGGGCGGCAAGATAAGGCACGACCGTGAGCAGGCCGATGGTGAAGGCGTCCGTGATTCCGGAACTCTTTATGATGGTTGGCTGCCAGAAGCCAACTGCATAGGAGCCCATCACGATACCGAAGAGAATCGTGCACAAGGTCCAGACTTTGAGCGACGTGAAGACCTCGCGCACGGAGCCGTGGCTTTTGGTGCGTGCTTCTGCATCGATTTCCGACGCTATGAAGTCGCGGTCCTGAGCCGGTAGCCACTTTGCGTCCTTCACCCGATCATCGAGGAACCAGAAAATGACGGCTGCGAGGATCAGCGCGGGGGCGGCTTCCAGAATGAACAGCCACTGCCAGCCGGCAAGGCCCGCGTGCCCCGCGAGGCGCTGCATGATGAAGCCGGAAATCGGGCCGCCGACAATGCCCGCCACCGGATTGCCCGCCATCAGGAAAGCAATCATCTTGCCGCGCCGGTGCGATGGAAACCAGTAGGTGAGATACAGCACCAGCCCCGGGAAAAAGCCCGCTTCGGCCACGCCCAGAAAGAAACGCAATACGTAGAACATCGTGGGCGTGGTGACCCACGCGGTCGCGGCCGAGAGCACGGCCCACGTGAGCATGATCCGGGCGATCCAGCGGCGCGCGCCGAGCCGGTGCAGCAGCAAGTTGCTCGGCACTTCGAAGAAGAAATACCCGATGAAAAAGATGCCCGCGCCGAAGCCATACATCGCCTCGCTGAAGTTCAGATCGCTGAGCATCTGGAGCTTGGCGAAGCCCACGTTGACCCGATCCAGATACGCCACCACGTAACAGACGAACAGCAAGGGCATGAAGCGCCAGGTCACTCGCGTGTAGATCGAGTTGCTTGTCGCGCTGTCAGGTATTTGTATTGCCGGGGTTTGGGTACTCACAGGCTGTCTCCGCCATTTGTTCGACTGCCTACGGGCGACGGTTTTACTTATAGGTGTAAATGGCCGTTCGCCCTCGCAATGCGCTGAGCCACTGCGCACTCAACTCATGATGCCGATCTGCCATGGCACGAATTCGTGGTCACCCAGTCCGAGCATTTCGCTTTTTGTGCGCTCGCCCGACGCGGCGGCAAGAATAGCGTCGAAGATTTTCTGGCCCGTGCTGTGGATCGACGCGATGCCATCCAGAATCCCTCCGCAGTTAAGATCCATGTCTTCGGTCAGACGCGTGTACATCGGCGTATTGGTGGCGAGTTTCAGCGATGGCACGGGCTTGGCGCCGAACATCGAACCGCGCCCTGTCGTGAAGGCAATAAGATTTGCGCCGCCCGCAATCTGACCCGTCGCGGAGACGGGGTCGAAGCCGGGAGTGTCCATGAATACGAGTCCAGATTGCTTCACCAGCTCGGCGTATCGATACACTTGCATGAGGGGCCCGGTGCCGCCTTTCATCGCTGATCCGATCGACTTTTCGAAGATGTTCGCCAGTCCGCCCACCTGATTGCCGGGGCTGACCTGGCCGTTGATCTGAACGTCTCGACCGACCGAATACTCGTCTTTCCACCAGCGGATCCGCTCAACCAGTTTCTCGCCGACTTCGCGGCTGACCGCACGCCGCGTGAGCGTATGCTCCACGCCGTAGATTTCGGGTGTTTCGGAAAGGATGGCGGTGCCGCCATGACGGACCAGCAAATCCATCGCCGCACCAAGCGAAGGATTGGCGGTGATCGAGGAAAAGCCGTCCGAGCCGCCGCATTGCAGACCGATTTTCAGATGACTTGCAGGAACCGTCGTGCGCTTCACGCGATTGGCATCGGGCAGCAGCGCCCGGACCGCCGCTACGCCGGCCTCGATGGTCTGACGGGTGCCGCCGTTCTCCTGCATGATGAATGTGTGCAGCCGCGAATCAGCTTTCAGACCTTCCTGATCCATCAGTCCGGCCAGTTGGTTGCGCTCGCATCCCAGCCCGACAATCAGCGCCGCGGCAAGATTGGGGTGCCGCGCGTAACCCGCCATCGTCCGGCGGAGCAGCGCCATCGGCTCACCGCTCATTTCCATGCCGCAGCCGATCGAGTGCGTGAACGCGACCACACCATCTACGTTGGGGTAGTCCGCCAGGCGCTCCGGCGTGAACCATTCGGCGATTCTGTGCGCGACCGTGGCGGAACAATTGACTGTCGACAACACGCCGATGTAGTTGCGCGTGGCAACCTCGCCGTTATCCCGCACGATGCCCTGGAACGTGGCGCGCTCGGCTTCGGGCACCATCTCGACGGGCTGGTAGTCCGCTCCAAATGCGTAGTCCCGGTCGAACTCACGGAACTCGACGTTATGGCTATGGACCATCGTGCCTGGCGCAATATCCGTCGCGGCGAAACCGATCACCACGTTGTATTTGCGAACCGGTTCGCCCTTTTTGATAGGCGTCGCCGCGATCTTATAACCTGCGGCCACCTGGCTGCGGCAAACAAAATCTTCCGCTGGAACCGGCGTACCGATTGCGACGTCGATGCGCGCAATGACCACATTGTCAGCGGGATGCAACCGAATCACCGGCCCGGTTACGTTCTTGCTCGTCATCTCAGTCATCAGGCATTGCCCTTCTAGAAATTTGCGCCGGGCGGTCAAAAAACGCACGAAACGAGTAATCGCTTTCTTACATAACCGCTACGGCCGATGCGTCACTGCTCTCGGCTCAAGAATTTCAGGCATCTTATGGCACTTCATGGACTAATTCAAGAGAAAGCGCTTACTCATTTCCCTTTATACTAGCGGTCGTGCCGCCGCAATAGGCGGAAATGCCGGGGCCTGAACAGGAGAGTGAGATGTGGCAACAAGCTGAGCGATACCCCGACCCACGGGTGATTTCGCTAGACCCTTCCTTCGATAAATACCGCGTGGCTTTTTCGGCCGTCGAACGGCTGGCTACCGGTTACCGGTGGACCGAAGGCCCGGTATGGTTCGGCGATGGACGTTACCTGCTCTGGAGCGACATTCCGAACAACCAGATGCTGAAATGGGAGGAGGAAACGGGCGTAGTCAGCGTGTTCCGGAAACCTTCCAACTACGCGAATGGCAACACCCGCGACAGACAAGGGCGGCTCGTTACGTGCGAGCACGGCCGCCGCGTCACACGCACTGAGTACGACGGCAGCATCACCGTCCTTCTCGATTCCTTTGAAGGCAAGCCGCTTAATTCCCCCAACGACCTGGTCGTGAAGTCGGACGGTTCTATCTGGTTCACGGATCCGCCGATGGGCATCTCCGGACACTACGAAGGAATCAAGGCGGAGCAGGAACTCCCCCACTCCGTATATCGAATTGATGGCATGACTGGCGAAGCGTCCGTAGTCACTCGCGACTTGAAAGGACCGAACGGCCTGTGCTTTTCACCCGACGAGAAACTGCTCTACATCATCGAATCGCGCGGTGTGCCCAACCGGATGATCCACGTCTATGAAGTGGACGCGGATGGCCGCGGAATCGGTGAAGGCCGAATGTTCTATGACGCGGGCGCCGGCACGATCGACGGCATGCGCGCGGACATCGACGGCAATCTGTGGTGCGGCTGGGGCATGGGCAATGACGAACTCGATGGCGTCATGGTTATTTCGCCACAGGGAAAGATGATTGGCCGGATCGCCCTGCCCGAGCGCTGCGCAAATTTGTGCTTTGGTGGACGCGCGCGTAACCGGCTGTTCATGGCGTCGTCGCAGTCCATTTATGCGGTGCACGTCAACACGCAGGGCGCGCTGGGTGGATAGCCCCGTTCACCACGAAACGTATTACGGCCTCCGGCATGCGCCGGTGGCGACACTTCACTCCGAAACACTGACTTGAAAGCCTGACATGCAAAGCAAACCTGTATTGACCGTTGTAGAAGCTACGCGAATCCTGGAAGCCGCGCGCGTGGAAGCAGAGAAACACCAGTGGGCAGTCACCATCGCGGTCGTGGATGACGGGGGTCATCTGCTGGCCCTGCTCCGCCTCGACGGCTGTGCGCCGATAGGCGCTTACATCGCAACCGAAAAGGCGCGTACCTCCGCGCTCGGTCGACGCGAATCGAAGCAGTACGAAGACATGATCAACGGCGGCCGCACCGCGTTCCTGAGCGCGCCGCTGGCCGGCACGCTCGAGGGCGGCGTCCCGGTCGTGGTCGACGGAAACGTTGTGGGTGCAGTCGGCGTGTCCGGTGTCAAACCGGATCAGGATTCGCAAGTGGCCAGAACCGCGGCAAACAGCCTCAATGGCTGATTGATTGATATTTGAAACTGTTGGAGCAAATGATGGGTGAAATGATCGACAGAAACGGGCTGCGTGTCGCGGCTGTTCTCAGCAAATTTGTCGACGATGAGGCGTTGAGTGGGACTGGCATCGACAGCGAAGCCTTCTGGAAAGGCTTCGCTGCCCTCGTCCACGACCTCGCCCCCAAGAACCGCGCGCTGCTCGCAGAACGCGATCGCCTGCAGACGG
Organism: Paraburkholderia sp. RL18-101-BIB-B; assembly: GCF_046026985.1. Classification (NCBI taxonomy): domain Bacteria; kingdom Pseudomonadati; phylum Pseudomonadota; class Betaproteobacteria; order Burkholderiales; family Burkholderiaceae; genus Paraburkholderia; species Paraburkholderia sp. RL18-101-BIB-B. The sequence continues at coordinate 149,757 of NZ_JARESV010000016.1, read as the reverse complement.
AACTGGACCAGTGGCACGGCGCGCATCCGGGGCCCGTGCGCGATCTGAAGGCATACCGCGCATTTCTCGAAGGCATCGGCTATATCGTATCGGCGAGCGCAGCCGTTAAGGCGACGACCCAGAATGTCGACACCGAAATCGCCGGGCAAGCCGGCCCGCAACTCGTCGTGCCACTGTCGAACCAGCGCTACGCACTCAACGCCGCGAATGCGCGCTGGGGCAGCCTCTACGATGCACTCTACGGCACCGATGCGATCCCCGAAACCGACGGTGCCGAGCGCACCGCCTACTTCAATCCGGTGCGCGGTGCACGCGTGATCGCGCGCGCCCGCGCATTCCTCGATGAAGCCGCGCCGCTCGTCAACGGCTCGCACGTCGACGCCATCGCGTACCGCGTGGAATGCGGCAAGCTCGCTGTCACGCTCAAGAACGGCTCGTCGGCGTTGAAGGTCCCCGCGCAGTTCATCGGCTATCAGGGCGATGCAGGCTCCCCTTCCGCCGTCCTGCTCAAACATCACGGCCTGCACTTCGAGATCCAGATCGACGCAACGGACTCCATCGGCAAGACCGACGCTGCGCGTGTGAAGGACGTGCTGATGGAAGCGGCCGTCTCGACGATTATCGATTGCGAAGACTCCGTTGCCGCTGTCGATGCCGTCGAAAAGGTCCAGCTTTACCGCAACTGGACCGGCCTCGCGAAAGGCGAACTGACTGAGCAAGTCACGAAGAACGGCAAGACCTTCACGCGTCGCCTGAACGCCGACCGCACATACACCGCCCCAGATGGCTCGACCGTGAAACTGCATGGCCGCTCGTTGCTGTTTATCCGTAACGTCGGGCATTTGATGACGAATCCGGCGATCGTCGATCGCGACGGTCGCGAGATTCCCGAAGGCATTCTGGATGCCGTGATGACGTCGCTGGGCGCGATGCACGACCTGCAAAACAAGCTCAATTCGCGGACCGGATCGATTTACATCGTCAAGCCGAAGATGCACGGCCCGGCCGAAGTCGCGTTTTCCAATGAACTGTTCGGCCGTGTCGAAGATCTGCTCGGGCTGCCGCGCCATACCATCAAGATGGGCATCATGGACGAGGAGCGCCGCACGAGCGTCAACCTGCAGGCGTGCATTGCGGCGGCATCGGCGCGCGTGGCGTTCATCAATACGGGCTTCCTGGATCGCACCGGCGACGAGATGCACAGCGCAATGGAAGCCGGTCCGATGATGCGCAAGGGTGATATGAAATCGTCGGCATGGATCGCGGCTTACGAGCGCAATAACGTGCTGGCCGGCTTGAGCTCGGGATTGCGCGGACGCGCGCAGATCGGCAAAGGCATGTGGGCGATGCCCGACCTGATGCATGCGATGCTCGAACAGAAAATCGCGCATCCGAAAGCGGGCGCAAACACGGCTTGGGTGCCGTCGCCGACTGCCGCGACGCTGCACGCGCTGCACTACCATCAAGTTGACGTTCAGGCCGTGCAGCAAGAGTTGGAAAAGACCGCCTACGACAGCGTACGCGATAAGCTGCTCGATGGCTTGCTGACGATTCCTGTCGTCGAAGAGGCGCAGTGGTCAGATGAGGAAATCTGCAAGGAAATCGAGAACAACGCGCAAGGGATTCTGGGTTACGTGGTGCGTTGGATCGATCAGGGCGTCGGCTGTTCGAAGGTGCCGGATATGCACGATATCGGCCTGATGGAAGACCGCGCGACGCTGCGCATTTCGAGCCAGCACATTGCAAACTGGCTGCGTCACGGGGTGGTGTCGGAAGCGCTGGTGAACGAAACGTTCCAGCGCATGGCGAAGGTGGTGGATGCGCAGAACGCCAACGACCCGCAGTACCAGCCAATGGCCGGTCATCTGGACACATCACTCGCGTTCAAGGCGGCGAAGGCGCTGGTTTTTGAAGGGCGGTCGCAGCCTAACGGGTATACGGAGCCACTGCTGCACAAGTTCCGACTTGGTGCGAAGTGGTAGGCGCAGCATAGCGAAGTCGAAACCGTGGTCGATTCAGCATGCGTCGCGGGCGGCTGGTGGCATCCCGCGTACGCATGTGCTTGGCAACTTGCGGCTGGGGTGTAAATAGCCGCGTTGACAATATGTTCCTTTTAGTGAGGATACCCAGGCGTGTGGACGCGAGGCATGCCGGAGTGCGAACGCTTCCGTGTTCGAGTTCGGCGTCGTGCTGATAAGCCGCACGCCAAAACAGGCAGGTTCACCGGGAGTGGCGGTGACGCCGGCGCGATCCCGCGTGGTCCGCGGAACATGTCGGCGACCAGCGACGTGTTCGCAACGGACAGCCGCCGGCATATCACCGACCGGCGGCTGTCGCACGCTGTCAGGATCCGTTCACGGCATCCTTGAACGCCTTGCCGGCCGTGAACTTGACGGTCTTCGCTGCGGGGATCTGGATTTCGGCGCCGGTCGCCGGGTTGCGGCCCACGCGTGCGGCGCGGGCTCCCGTCGAAAACGACCCGAAGCCGATGAGTTGAACCGTGTCGCCCTTCCTGACGGCGCTCGTGATTGCGCCGATGAACGCATCGATCGCTTCGCCTGTTGCCGCCTTGCTCGCGCCAGTCGCCGCAGCGACCGCATCCACCAGTTCCTGTTTGTTCATTGTCGATCCGTTGTTTTCTTTGTGGAAACCGTCACCCTACCCGATCGCCGCGCGTTCGCGCAATGACACACAGCGCGCGATCCTCGTCGCTACTCGGTAGCCATCGGTAACAGGTTGGCGCACGAGACTAGAACTACAAAATACGTAATATTTGATACATGGCGGTTTGCGAAGGTAGTGCCCGGTGATTTTTGTTAGCGCTTGTCGATTTCGCAGCCTTAGACTGCGCCTCGTCGTGAAACATAAGGACAGCCGTGCCTCGAAAGTCCTCCAAGTTATTGTTTGTGCATCGTTTTTTCGCTTCCGCATTGATCGGTTAATTGTTTCACGAGAAGCTGTTTAGTCGATCTCAGAAGTCCGCTTCGTGTATACCGCCCCTGCAAGCCTAACCGTAGCTAGGCATTCGAGCGGGTCGTGGAGGTGCCCGTAAAGCTCCGCGCTGCTGGCGTCCTCCCCGCAACAGCACGAAAACTGCTCCTGCATGCGCGGCGTCGGCACCTTCCACGTGACCGATGCACGCACTGTCACGCGCGTCTACGGTGACGATAAACCGAACGACTTACTGCTGATCGATGGTGTCGCCCTCAATGTCGGCGTCGCTAAGGATGGGCTTACGGGGCTGTGACTTCGGCGTCCGGCCAACTCTGGCAAAGATCGAGGGTCGAAACTTTCGAAGGTTTTGCAGCGGATCAGTGGACAGTATTCACTCGGAGCGCAACAGTTTTCGCAAGTATCGTGAAAGCAATGTCAGAGCTTCCCCCGTGCGTCGAACTGAGACGCGTATAGCGTGTTCTTGCTCGGGACGCGCATTCGGGACTTCCGAGCACGCGAGGACACGCGATGCGATGCGATGCGATGCATGATGAACTATTGATTAATTATTTAGATAGATAATGCATATGAAGGCAATCGTTTTTTGCCGGCGCTCAGCTGTCTAGCGGTTCCACCTGAGGGAACACGACCGTGATAAGCATCCACCGTTTATAGCGGCGCGACGACTGCACGCGCAAGCATGTCGCAGTCGTGATGTTTTCAAAGGTAATCCGACATCGCGGGAGGCTGGGAGCCCTCCACTGCGAACCGCAACGTTTGCACGACCGGCCGGACGAGTCCGCGGTTTGAGTCAAAAAAATCGAGCCTAACTAGAGTGGCTTCCTCTAATTTGCGGCGTGGGAGTCGTACGGCTTGCCGGAAGAATTCCGGCTGAAGCGGCTGCCACAGTTCATACAACGTATCTAGCGTATTGATGAATATGAGCCGTCATGGCCAGCGCAGCAAATTGATGCCCGCACCCGCCTGCTTCGCCATTTTTTTGATGTAGCTGTCTCGTTCTAGGGAGACACCCGGCGGTCTCTCTTTGCGGTGTTGTGCGTTGGTTACTACCAGCTGGCAGGGGTCCGAATGCTCACCTGGGTCCTATTGATGGCCCAGCACAATAAGATCGCAACCGGGCGGCGCCACGCGCCGGTGATTTGACCGCTCATTGTCTCCGTATCGACACTGCTCCAACGCCGGATCGTTGGACCACGTCCAATCCAGACGACGCCCCCATGATGAACCGCATCGAGAGGACGACGCGGCTGGAAGCATCGCTCGCTGAGATGCGCGACCATCCACGCAAGCACTATGTCTGAGTAACCGCTACCTGTCCGAGAACCGTGTGGGCATGCAGAGGTTCAGTCGCCGGCCGACGTCGACCGACCGTTCTTTTTGGGTGAGGGGCACTACTAGAAGGACTGAGTTCCGAAGAGGAAGACTCGACTTCAGCATCGCTCGGGAAAGTGGGCTATCGGCCAGTGCATCAGCAGCAAGCAAAGACTCTAACCGTACTGCAGGCCTGCATCGAACTGCGCGGCCGAATGCTGACGCTGCGACGCCGGAACGGCAATTCGCGTCCGAGGAGCAGTGCACGAACCTCGGTCGTTCACTCCGGGCGCAAATCATTGATGACGCCGGTTGGGCGCATCGCTGAGTCGAGCGACGGCAGCCGGGCCCGGAATCGCGCGCCCGGCTTTTAACTCATCCCTAGTCTCTCCCGTACAACAACGTCGAAGCGATCCTGATACACCTGCTCTGTTCCGCGACGTCCCGAACACCCCCGAGGCCAGAAGGGGCTTGAATGCTTCGCCTTGCCAGCGTCTGGAGGTTGGCAGAGATGTCCGCGCCTCGATGGGCACTGTGCAAGCGCGGAGGGATTTCTCACGCAGTCGTATCCAGGGTGAGGCGGCACGAAGGCACTCGGAATAGCTGTGCGCTGCGCCCGTTTGCCGGGCATTCGTCGTCGATTTGCAGTGGTACAACGTGTTTGTACTGCGGGAATGTTCGCGTGGCGATTGGCGTACGCTACCTTTGCGGCAACCCATGTCGGGACATCGCGGACCCGGTGACAGAAACGAGGACTGGCGGCTGCCGTCGACAAAGCCTGCCGAAGAGACACTAGGAGTCGTTCACGCACGGCGGCGGCGCTCCTCCCCTGAATGCGCGAAGTTCATCCACTCGCGGCGTACCATGTCGCTGGAAGTCAATGGCCCCACGGTACCGGGCACACAGTACTGCCTCGCGTGCGCAACGGTCCTTCTGATGGGCTTGGCCAATATGCAGCTATCCGCGTGTTTGCCCCAGCCCGGGCGCGAGCAGCACGAAGAAGCAGATACCCTTGGAAGGTCGCGATTCTGTGAAACCGAAAGTGGCGGACAGAGTTCGTTCGAATCTGGTCGTCGAAGGGCCACGCGCTCGCGGCCGATCGCGAACATGATTTTTAGGATGCGAAGAAGCGAGAAGTCCCGCCTCTCTCGGGTGGTGATCCCAACCACGGAGACCCGCGAGCAAAGCATGTGCTCATTCTGTGGATTGGTAGTGGATCCTGCGCCACGGGTTAGACCGAGCCGTGACGCGGACACAGCTGCGCCTCGCGGAGAACGAAACTCTCGCGCTGGACGTGCGGGAACCGCGCCCTTCGCTGGCAGCGGCGCCGCACGCGCTGCAGTACACGTTCGTCAACCTCCTCGCGGCCGGCCACCTGCGCGTGGATGTGCTGCAGCGTGTGCTGAGTTATGCTTTTCTCCAGAGTGCAACGATCTACATATTGGTAGAGCGGGCCCGCAGCCTTTGGGGCAACGGGTTAGTTCTAACACGACCACGCTTGTGCGAGGTAGAGGGAGGCAACGCCACTGGACGCACTTTCCGCCCTCGCTATCAGCGGCGAGCAAATGAACAGTCGAGTCGCTGCGCTGTCGCCATATATTGCCCGCTATGGGTTGAAAGGTGTGGCTTGAACGCGTGTCAGGGATGCTGACGCCTCTACACGAAGAAAAGTCGGACAGATCGAAGCAAATCGACTATCGGCCGCGGGTGTCAGTAATACCGACACTCCGAACAGGGCGCGTTGAAGAGTCGCTGTCGCAACCTGTCAGTACACTCGTGGCTCCTCGTGTAGCGGTTGCGCAGATTCCAGTGCATATAAACCTCGGCCACGCGGTCATGCCAACCAAGCCGGTCCCTCACATTCGCAAGAGGAAATACCGTGACTTTAGGCAACGCCGACGGGACCGCGGTCCACACTACAGCAGACTCCACACTCGAAAAGCACATCAAGGAGCAGGTGAGGCATACGTTGAGACCCACGTGATGACCGCGATCCGGTTCATCTTCTGGCGTCGCTGCGGGTAAGGCTCTCTCCTCTATGGAATGCACAAGCTCGCTGCTGACTCGCGCTTGGAAGACGACCCCAGAGGGCTAAGGTTTTCTGCTTACAGTCCTTTTTGTTAAAAACTCAGAGTGTCAGTAATACCGACACTGCTCCCACAGGGCCGGGCCGGCCAAACGTCCACGACGGGACGGGTCGTCCACCGTATGCAATTCAGAATCGGTCGTGTCGGTTTCACTGACACATGTGCGCCCAATGTTGCGCCTTGCCCGAGCGGAACGCGAATCGCAGACACGGCCTGCCATCGACCTCCCACCACCTCGGCGATAGAACACATCGTCTTGCTTCAAGGCGTCCAGTGTCAGTATTACTGACGCCCGCGTCGGCACAAAAAAAAACCCGCTCGACGCGGGCTCCTTTGTCGCAAGAAATGCTAGGTCACCGCGGCTCGCCCTTGTACAGCTCACTGATAAGCTGCCGAATTCGCGCCTCTTGTGCCTCGGTCAAAGCCGCAGCCTTGATTTTCACCGTAAAGCTATTGACGTCCTTGGTAATGCTTCCCGCCTGGTCTTTTCCGGCGAAGAATTTCTCGATAAGCCTCTCCCGAGCCGTCGTCCCCGACGCACGACGGGTCACCATTGCGATAATCGCCGGTGCAAGTTTGCCTTGGGCCAGATCTCCCTTGACCACATCTGGCCAGAGTTCGCGTGCAGCCAATTCAGCTTCGCCGCCGTGCTTCTTAAGGGCCGAGACAATTTCCTCTGCAGCGTTACAGCCGAGTAGGGCGGGCTGCAAATCAAGGTCCTTCTTCATGAAGTCCGGCAGATTTTCGAACGCAAGAAATTGATATAGCCCGGTACGTGAGAGGCCCACTGCCTCCGCCAGCCTTTTGCGGCTAGGAAATTCGCTCTCAGACCGACGAAGCGAGATGGCCACTTCATAATCGGTGAGGTCGTCCCGGTCCATATTCTCGACCAGCGCCAACACAATCATGTCCTGGTCGGAGCACTCGATGACCACTGTCTTGATGTACTCCGCCCCGAGTATCTTGTGTGCTCGCCAGCGCCGCTCCCCTGCCACAATCTGGTAGGCCGATTCAACCCGACGAACCACGATGGGCTGCATGAGCCCGACTTCGCGAATCGACTCTGCCAGCTCGGACAGCTTGGCTTCATTGAATACGCGCCGCGGCTGCCAGGGATTAGGAATAATTTCTGTCACTGGCAACTGCGACGTCGTCCCAGACGACTCAAGCTCCTGTACCCTCAACTGCGCGGCCGCCAATGCTCCGGCCATCCCCGGTGCCGTCTCTGTCCGACTTGCGCGACGGCTGGCATCGGGGGTTCGTTCCGCTGTTGACCGAAGATTTGCGGTCTTGGCCAACATCTGATCACGGATATTGTTGGCGCTCATTGTGCTGGCCTCCATTGCTTGACGAACATGTCATCGACCCATCGGCAATAGTCAATTAACGGCTGCTTGACGCGCGCTAAGGATTTCGCCTGGCTATGCGAGCTGCTGATGTCAAAAACGGTCGTAAATGCGAGAGCACCTGAGCTCATTACGGAACTGGCAGGAACCTCAAACGGGTCCAGCCAGTGACGATACGCACCTTGTGCCCACGTGCGGACAACCGGTGCCGCGGAAGTGCTGTTGTAATTCACGCGGGTCAGCAACACAGAAACGAAATCGTACTTTTTGTTAGCTTCGTATTTGATGAACGACTTGGCGACGTCTGAGAAAAGTCGCCAGAAGGAAAGCGAGCTGAAGAAGTCGAGATTCTCCGGGACCATCGGCATTACCATGGCGTCCGCTGCCATCAATGCGTTCAGGTTGAGGTAGGACAGGGAAGGCGATGTATCCAGAATGATGTAATCATAGTGCTTGCGCAATGGCGCTAGTCCATCCCGGAGCACCTGCCAGAACTTGAATCCTGCAAGCTTCATCTGCATCGCGGGAAGGTGATACTCGGCCCCGACCAGTTCTGTATGCGCTGGAATGATATCCAACCCATCCCAGTACGTTGGCTGCACCCGGGAGAGCAGACCTCCTTCGACCTTTTGGTCATAAACAAATGGAAGCACTGTATCGTCCGGAGATACCTCTTTTTCGGCGTACAGCCCACATAGCTCGGAAAGCGAAGCCTGGGGGTCAAGGTCGACAACGAGAACCTTTCGCCCGCGCAGGCTCAACCCTTGGGCAAGGCACATCGACGTTGTGGTTTTAGCCGAGCCCCCCTTCAACTGCGACGTGATGAGTACTTTGCCTTCGAAATCGCTCGGTCCAGCTACCAGAGGCGTCTGGTAGATGTCCGACACCTGTTGTACCCAATTTCGGGCTTCACCTAGTGTAAATAGCCGACTTCGGCTTCGTCCTGTCCCGGTGGACTGCCCTTCCGGCAACACACCATCCCCCTTGGTTGCCAGGTATTGCACCTGCTGACGCGTCAGGCCGCATAGCTCTGCGACTTCTCCAGTCGTAAACACCGGCGCTTCCTTGCGCGGGCGCGGCGCGAGAATTTGGTCCCGTAGTTCAGTTGCATAATCGGTGACGACGTCCGCGAAATCTGAGATTTCCTCAAGCGTCACGGTTCGGTCTATCGGCATCGGTTGGCTGACATTGGCCATTTCGGAGTTTTCCCTGGAAATTGAAGCTAAACGGAGAATACAGGAAAAACGCAAAAACAGCGTTGTATTGTCGTCCAGTTTCTCAAATACCGTTCGTAAGCCACTGTTTTTTATGCCTTCAACGATATCGGTGGCAGCCAACGTGAACGAAATCGCCCGCACAAAATCTCTCACCTTTAAAGCAGGTGACGCCGCCGGGGGATGCAGTTATGGACAAAAGGTGAGAGTTTTTGTCCACTAATCCGTCAGACCGAGCCGAGGAAACGGGCTGAGAGGCTAGAGTTCAAGATGTCTGGTAGCGATGAGAGCACATACATGGGACGATTACATTACATTTTTATTTCGTTTGACAGAAGAAGCGGGCAAAGGTGAGAGATAGTGTGCATCCACACAAATGCCAGTATCGGACGCGCATCCGCATGCACAAAATCCCTCACCCCACGGTCATCAACATTCGCCGCTGAAGGTTGTACGTAGGACGATCGTCGCGGCGCAACTGAATGTGACCGACGGCGTGGACGAAAGACCTCGTGTGAATCGGCCAGCAGAAAATGCTGCACACAATCTCTCACCTTTGAAGCAGGCGCGAAGAACATCACCGAGACTGACGCTCCAAATGCATGTGGGGCGGCACTGCTTCTCTCATCCGAAAAGCGCCATCGTTCTCGCCATACAGACCTAAACGCGGCGGGAGACTTGTTGTCTCACTCACTCGAGCGCGCAGAGTTGACAGCCCTATTTAGGTCCCACCGCATATCGGACCTTTGCGCTCGGCTCTGATGTCTAGCGCGGGCCGTTTAGCTAGCCACGTTGCCGAGCAGTTTGTTGGTTGTTTTAAAGAAAAAAAACGAACTAACAAACGTACAGGGGAAATGCGATTCCTTTGTTATCAAACGGTTAGTGCCGGACAGGTGAGACGCAATGTGCCGAAGGTGAGAGAAAATGTGCACCTCAGGTGAGACATTTGGGTGCAGAAGGGGAGATTTATAGTATGCCGAGGTGAGAGACAAAAGCGCGTTTTACCGAAGGTGAGAGATTTTCCTGCGTCACCTGTGGATAACCGGCTGAAACCCTCTACCATCATGGGCTGCGGCACCGACGCTTTCACTAGTGGTGAGAGATGGTGTGCCGAAGGTGAGAGATGATGTGCATGCTGTTCGTCTCAGTGCCAAAGGTGAGACTTTCTTGTTGACATCTCACCTTTGTATGCCTAGAGTCTGCTGAAATTTCCAGGGAACAGGCATGTCCAGCAGCGTCGACCGGCGAGTCACTCCTCTTCAATTTGCACTGGACCTATTCGTCGAGATGGCGCCGGCGCAAAGGTCCATCGATGAGACTAGTCCGGATAAAGATATCGGGTATCAAAAGAACCGGGTCTTCGCGCGCATTATCGGATTAGGACTGTCCGCCAGACGCTTTGTGGATGCCGCTTACTTCATCGTCGCGCAGGACCCTGAAATTCAGGAAACCTATGACGTGACGCTCAGCTTTTTTAAATGGCTGATGCGCTATGACAGCAGGAATAAGAAACATTTTTCCAGCGTCATTCGCAGCGTCAAATCTTCGATGCTCGAAGTGATGAGTGCACCGGTAGTGTCCGTAGATTCGAAAGGACGCATGCTGGAGGAACCTCTCGAACCCGGCGAGGAGGGCAGTGCCGGTGATGACGATGCGGATGAGGACTTGGCCGTCCAGAATGAAGACGGAGACTGGCTTGAGTTGATCGGCCGGGTCAGCGTCAGAAATGGCCGGATTCGCTTCCGCGTGCCTATCGAACTGCAACGCCTCATCAAGGACCCTGAGAACTCGTACTGGACCAGCCTGCTAGTCACCTCGAGATTTACGCTCATATACGCTCGAGGCATTTACGACCATGTCTTGCCATCCGTACCCAGCGGGCTAACAGACTGGCTGTCACTCGACCTTGTTCGAAACTTGCCCGGCAAGTCATGGGCAAACAACGCCGAGTTCAAATACTTCAAGCGCGATTATCTCGAGCCAGCCGTCAACCAAATCAACGAACTGTCCGACATCGAGTTGTCGTATGAGACCCGTGCCGGAACTCCCGGCTCGCGAAAGAAAGACCAGATACGCTTCCGGCTCAAACGCAAAGAAGGGGCATTGGCATCCAAAGCGGCCATGCTGAACTCAGTCGTACTCTTCAAAATGCTTCAAGACGAATTCGGACTGTCTGAAAAACAGTTTGAAAAAATCGCTGAGAACAGGTTCGTCTGGACGGACGAGCGCATTCAACAAGCCATCGACTACACCCGCTGGACAATCAGGCAGGGTATCAAGGTGAAAAGAGCATCCGCCTACCTCATGAGGGCTCTTTCGGACAACTACCGGGTATCCGACGCCGACAGGCAGGTCGAGTTGATTCAGGCCCAGCTTGTTGAGGCCGCGACGGGGGAACAGGGGACGAGGTCTGACAGGCAAAAGGAAGTCGAGGCCAGCCTAGCGGCAGCCAACGCGGCAGCCGATAAACGTCGACAGGAGGAGATTCGTCTGGCGCGCGAATTCTTCGACACAGCGGACAAGAAGACACGGGAGGACCTCGTCCGCAAGTTTGTCGCGTCGAGCACGATGGGACTGCGCGCTATTGAGCGTCAAATGCTCAAACCGGCTAATGTCACTGAGGCCAACATTCTGAATCTGCCAGACGTTGCCAATACGTTCAGTTCGTACGTCGCCGGCGAAATTAGAAAAGCTGCGCGTGTACGCGCGCGGAACCCATAACGTTCTGTACGGTTATCAGCAATCCTGCGCTTCGCTGCGGAAGTTGCCCGACCAGAACCGCACAGTGAGGCCCTGTCAGCAAGCATGTCCAAATGCGGCTATCATTTTCGCGCGGCGATCGGCGCCGAAACAGGAAAGGAAGAAATCCGGATGATCCATGTCATTGCAACGATCACTACCCAGCCCGGTCAACGCGAAGCCGTGCTGGCGCTTTTCAACAAAAACCGTCCGGCGGTGCTGGCGGAAGAGGGGTGCATTAGCTACGAGGCCGTAGTCGACGTACCGGACTTCGGGACGATTCAGACATCGCTCGGCACTGACACCTTTGCTGTAATCGAACGCTGGGAAAGCGCGGAAGCGTTAAAGGCGCATGCGGCCTCCGCGCATATGGCCGAATACGGACGCAATACTCGCCCGTTGCTCGTGAGCCGCGTCATCAACGTGCTCCAGGCTTGCTAAAGGGCTGGGCTCGTGCAGCCCTGCTTTTGATGAGCAGGGAATGTCTCAAGCAGTCGGGCACCTAAACGATCAATGATGCGGTGAATGCGTTCGCAGCATATTGGCTGCGACGGTGCGATGGGAACAGCGTGCTCTTGGCTACACCTGCGCAACGGAAGCCGAATCAGTTGCGCGCGGATCTGGGAACGGAACGACGCTGGTACTTGTGGCCCGCCTACAGGGCGCGAACCCGTTCTTCACGAACAGCAGGAAGGTCGGGAAGATGCTCCTTCGAACAGACCGATCGCAAAACGTACGGCCGCCCGTTGCAACGCGTTATGGACCATGCTCTGCGATAGTTCGGCGATGCTCCACAGCACCCGCGTAACGGCAATGAGCGTCTTGCCGTATCTGTGGTCGGTGAGCCGGCCCAGATCGGCTGCGCGATGCCATAGCCGGGAAAAAGCTCGCCGGAGGCGAAATCGAATACCGCGGAGGTCGACGCCAGTTCGCTGCGATGGCCGGTATCGCGAAGCCCAAGTTGATGCGATCCATGAAGTTGATCATCGTCGCCCTGCGGCTAGAACCATCTATGCCTCATCGTCTGTTTCCGTGGCAATACCGACCGCTTACCGGACCTGCGGCGGGGGATACACCTTGCAATCGAAAACCTTTGGCTCATGCGCCGGTAGCGCTGTTGCTCCAAGCGCCGCGATGCGGCGGAAGCTTTCGTCGTAAGCGCGCAGGTCCGTGTGGTTGCCGTTCGGGATCGGCTCGCTGCCGTCCTCCGGCCAGTTCTCGTAGAGTGGAATCAGGTCGCCCGCGATGAGATACGGTCCTGCCTGCGTGTCGACCAACACACCCTGTGAGCCCCGTATGTCCCGGCAGGCGCAATACGCGGATGCCCGGCACCACGTCGGCGTCACCGAACGCCACGTCCATCCGGTCGAGAATGTCCACCCACGGTGGAGTGCGGCCGCGCTGGTTGGTTTCGTAGATCGGACGCTGGAACGGCACCGGCCAGACCGCCTCTTTCAACTCGGCTTCCTGGACATGAAAGCGTGCGTTCGTGAACAACCGCGCGCCGCCGACGTGGTCGTTATGCAGATGAGTGAGAATGACTAGTTCGACGGAAGCCGGGTCGACGCCTTCGCGCGCCAGACCGTATTGCAGCAGGTCGTCGATTCCGGCATCCGTCTCGGTGTAGCACTGCGGTGCGCGCGAGCGGGGACCCGGCCCGGCATCGACGACGATCGTTTGGCGAGCGCTGCGCAGCAACCACGCAATACAAGGCGCATGCAGGCGCGCGGAACCGCAGTTCTTGCGGTACAAAAAACACGAGCGCTCATGATTGACGATATCGCCGCAGCGGATCGGTACGATGGTGAATGCCATGTCTGAGGCTCGCTTCAACTGTTTTGTGATGCTGACGCAGCGTGCCCACTTGACGGGCTGGGCGCTGGCCGAATCTGGGTCGGTGATCAGATGAACGGTCGTGGGGCGAGTTCGGTCGTTTCCCTTCCCACCCATTCATGAGGAAGGTGATGCTGCGATCTTATCGGTACACATGACTCTTCCGCGCGCATTGCCGGGCGATAAGGTGCGTTGTCGCGGTCGCTGGTATGGCCGTTCGGAAGCCACAGTATAGGTGAAATGAGTAAGCGCTTTCTCATCAATTTATTGGGGTTTACCCGTAAAAAGCCCCGAGGTTTTGTGTGCTTTGATTAAATTTCGAAGGAAATCTCAAACGCTAGAGAAACGATTACTTAAATTGTGTATTTGGTGAATGCCACTTTGGGTGCCGCTGAGCCCGGTCTTCGCACGCCGACGTCAAACGCGTGGTGCCCGCGAGTTCGAATCACCCGATGGGATTGCAGCGATGCCACCGGGTAATCGCCAATGCGCTCGGCTGGATGGAAGCGGAACAGGCACGGCATATCGGTCGCATGCATGCGGATCAACTGGTTTCGTCCCGGCAGTACGCCGACGGCGCTGCGCCATCCTTTCGTTGCTCAGCCATCACTACGTGATGCAACTGACAAAGCGCTGCATCGATTACCCCGACTAGCACTTCGTGATCGCCCCCAGTGTGTCGAGCAATGCGCGCAACCGCAGGGGCAAAACGTACGGCAGCTGGGCTACGCGCCGGGAGAATAGCGCACGATGGTACGCCGTACAGATCGCGGCCACGGGGAGGGTGAAGGATCGGCATGAGGCGCTCTTTCCGGCAGCTTCGACTGACTCGTACAGTCGACGCGAACGCTGAACGGACCGAGCATACGAAGGCCCGCGCCCAGCGGTGGCCATTTCTCAAGGTGCCGCGTTATAGTATGCCGCACAGGGAAGGCGCGATGGTGCGCCTCGACATCGGGCAGGGTTCAAGTTGACCAACGAGGCAAAGAAAAGAGCGCCGCGTCGCAAATCGAATGCGATTTCCGTGATCGATGTTGCACGCGCGGCAGGGGTATCGACTGCGACCGTCTCGCGCGTGTTGAACGGCAACGCAAAGGTAGCGGCTGAACTGCAGAACCGCGTGCGCGACATCGCGCAGGAACTCGGCTATACACCGCACGCCGCGGCGCGTGCGCTGGCATCACAGCGCTCGAAAACGATTGGCGCGGTGATCCCATCGCTGGAAAACCAGAACTTCGCGATCGGCGTGTTCGCGCTGCAAAAGCGCATCGGGGAAGCCGGCTATACATTGCTGCTCGGATGCTCGTACTACGACCAGGAAGACGAACTGAAGCAGGTCCGTGCCCTGATCGCGGACGGTATCGCCGGGTTGATGCTCGTGGGCCGCAGCCACTCGCCTGCGCTCTACGAACTGATCAAGAAGGAACAGATTCCGCTCGTCAATGGCTGGACAGTCGATCACGACTACCCGTATGTCGGTTTCGACAACGTGGCGGTCGGCCGTCGCCTTGCCGAGTATCTGCTCGATCTCGGGCACACGCGCTTCGGCATGATTACGCAAATGACGCAGCACAGCGATCGTGCGGCTGATCGCATCATCGGCGTGCGCGCGGCGCTGCAATCGCGCGGGCTGCAGTTGCGCCACGAACATCTGATCGAGATGCCGCACAAGATCATTGAAGGGCAGATGGCGATGAAGGCGCTGATGAACGGCCCTGAGCGACCGACGGCCGTCATTTGCGGCACCGATCTGCTTGCAATCGGCGCGCTGGCCGAGGCGCGCGAGTCGGGTATCGACGTACCGGGCGACCTGTCGATCGCGGGCATCAACGACATCGAATTTTCCAGCTTCACGTCACCGCCGCTAACGACCATGCGGCTCGCCGCTGACGAAATCGGCGCGCGCAGCGCCGAGTATCTGCTCGCACGGATCGAAGGACGGCCGGTGAGTTCGCAGTATATCGTTCCGACCGATCTGATCGTGCGCGGCACGACGGCGCGTCCTCGCAACACCTAGGTCGCCGACGCGCGGTGTGGCGCGTCATGGAAAGACGCAAAGTCGGGCGAGCACGGACTGCGGCGCGTGGCGCGACGACGGGCCGGCGATTCGTGTGTCCGGACCGACTGCTCGGATTCTCAGTGACTCCGACAACAAGTGCATGGCTGACGCCTACTCTGCACCATGCGCGGACTCAGCACGCAACAAGTGCGGCCGCATTCGCTTCGGCGGCAGTCCGCGCCTCAGATGTGCCGGACAGCAACGGCAAGAATGCCCATTTAGCGACCTCCGCATGGCAAGTTCCATGCACGACAGGTGTGTAATCCAGTTTCTCCCGACGTCGCAACTCGCGATTGCCG
The DNA here is from genome assembly GCF_046026985.1 of Paraburkholderia sp. RL18-101-BIB-B. Lineage (NCBI taxonomy): Bacteria > Pseudomonadati > Pseudomonadota > Betaproteobacteria > Burkholderiales > Burkholderiaceae > Paraburkholderia > Paraburkholderia sp. RL18-101-BIB-B. Next base: position 133,914 of record NZ_JARESV010000016.1, on the reverse strand, counting down.
CCACGTATGGAGCTGACGCGGAACAATTCCTGCGCGTGCATGTGAAATTTGTTTACACTGGCTAGTGCAAAAACGTTATCAGGAAAACTGCGTGCGGGGAGTCAGGCGTGCGCACAAAATCAGCGAACTGAAGCATGAATAACCTGCAAGTAGTACCGCACTCGACGACCGACACTCTGGCAAGAGTCCGGGCGATTTCAGACTCCCTGCCTGACGCGCAGCAACAGGTGGGAAAAGCGATACTTGCCGAGCCGGAGTGGTCGGTGCGAGCCAATGTCGCGGAGATTGCGCACCGCGCCGGAGTCAGCGCACCGACCGTCGTTCGATTCTGCCGCGCTGTGGGCTTCGAAGGTTTGAGCGACTTCAAGCTGCAGCTTGCGCAGAGCCTGGCGGTAGGCACGCCGTACCTTCATCGAGCGGTCAACGCCAAAGATGATGTACCGAGCCTCGTCCACAAAATCCTGTACGGAGCCGCCGCAGTGCTGACCGGTCTCGAGAGCCAGCTCGATGCCGACACGATCAGTCACGCCATTGAGAAGCTTGCCGCGGCCAGCCGGATCGACTGCTATAGCGTGGGCAGTGTGTCGACTTTTCTTGCCAACGACGCCCAGTCGCGCTTCGCGCGCCTGGGTCTCACATCGAACGCTTATTTCGATCCGCATATGCAGGTCATCTCGGCAGCAGCGCTGTCACCCCGGGATGTCGTGCTCGCGATTTCACACGTTGGACGCATGCCGACCTTGCTGGAAGCGGTAGCGCTCGCGCGCGAACAAGGCGCGACAGTGATCGGCATTACCCGGCCCGACACACCGCTCGCAAAGCAGTGCACTATTCCGATCGGAATGATCGTGCCCGAGGACGCCGCTGCGCGTGTGGGCACGGAGGCGTACCTCGCGGGCCAGATACTCATCGAGGTTCTGATGGTCGGCGTTGGCTTGCGGCTCGGACCATCGGCGCTCGAGCGGCTCAAGCGAGTCCGGTCCGTGCTGCGCGAGAGGGGCGTCGATAGCGACGTCCACCCGGCGTTGCAGCGTGCCTGGTCGGAAGCCGAGCGCGACGCACTTGGCGATAAATAGATACGTCTACCCTGGCGGCATAGCGCCGCGCGGTTGGCCTCCGTGATCGGCCAGCGCCCCCAAAGTTTACTTTTTTTCTTTTTGACATCAAAGGACCAAAGCATTACGCTTGGTTCTGAAATTTAGTTACATCGAGCGGTATCGCCACGTAAGGAGGAGGATGGCTGATCAATACAGGAATGCACTATTTCAATAGGACTACAAATTGATTTAGTACCGTAAACAGCGATGCTGCAATGCGTTTTGTGTTTGGTTCTTTGAAACGCCGGGCGTCCGGCGGAGCGGATGGTGTTCTTTTTTGGCGGCGTATAGCGACGATACCGGGCCTTTAAAATGAAATTTACTTACATCTCATCCACAGCGACATTTGCCTTGGCGAAACGGGACCTATGAACGGAACACAGGAAGCGCAGGGCTCCGCGCATTGGTTGTTTCAGGGCGGTGTCGTGATCGATGGCAGCGGAGCGTCCCGTTTTCGCGCTGACGTGCGCGTCGAAAACGGCCGCATCAGTGAAATCGGCGCGGACCTCGGGCTGCGCGGGGCGACGCGCATCGACGCGTCGGGGCGCGTTGTGGCGCCGGGATTTATCGACGTGCATACCCACGACGACGAATGCGTGCTGTCGGCGCCGCAGATGCTCTCCAAGATCAGCCAGGGTGTGACCACCGTTGTGGTGGGCAATTGCGGGATCAGTCTCGCGCCGCTCGTGCACTCGAATGTGCCGCCGCCGCTGACCTTGCTGGGCGGCTCGGACAAGCATGTCTTTCCGACGATGCAGGCCTACGCGCAAGCCGTCGATGCTGCGCGTCCAGCGGTCAATGTCGCGGCCCTCGTCGGCCACTCGACATTGCGCGTCGCGACAATGGACGACCCTTACCGCGCCGCGACGCGTGCGGAGCAGGCGAAGATGGCGGACCTGATGCGCGAAGCGATGGCCGCGGGCGCGACGGGGCTCAGCACGGGCCTTTTCTACGACACCAACGCGGCGGCAGACGTTGCCGAGGTCACCATGCTGGCGCGTATCGCCGCCGAAGCGGGTGGCGTTTATACCGCGCACATCCGCAACGAAGCCGAGGACGTGATCGCGTCACTGGACGAAGCGTTCACGGCAGCACGAGATGCCGCTCTGCCCGTGGTGATCTCACATCACAAGTGCGCGGGGCCCGCCAACTGGGGACGGTCCGTCGAAACACTCGCCCACATCAACGCCGCGCGACGCGCGCAGCCGATCGGCCTCGACGCGTACCCCTACGTCGCCGGCTCGACCATTCTGCGCCCGGACCTGGTGGACGGCATCATCGAAATCATGGTGACGTGGTCCGAGCCTTACCCTGAAATGAGCGGGCGCTCGCTGGCCGATATCGCGCAGGAGTGGCAATGCAGCCAGCGAGAAGCTTGCGAGCGCCTACAGCCGGGCGGCGCGAGTTACTTCCAGATGCGTGAGGACGACGTGCGCCGCGTCCTGCAATACGAGGCGACGATGATCGGCTCAGACGGCCTGCCGCACGATCGTCATCCTCACCCCCGCCTGTGGGGGACCTTTCCGCGCGTGTTAGGCCATTACGCCCGTGAGCTGGGTTTGTTCACGCTGGAGGAAGCCGTGCGTCGCATGACCAGCCTGTCCGCACTCCGTTTCAATCTGCTGGATCGCGGCGAGATCGCGGTTGGCAAGCACGCGGATCTGGTCGTGTTCGATCCGGATTTCGTAATCGACCGCGCCACCTACGCGCAGCCGACTACGCCGGCCGCCGGCATCGACAGCGTCATGGTGAGCGGCTCGATGACTTACCACGCACAAGGTCCTACCGGCATTCGGGCCGGCAGGTTCCTGCGTCTGGGGACCCGCTCATGAGACCGTCACTGTCGTTGTCGTCCGGCAATCAGCGCCTTCGCAGCAAACGTATCGGCTACGATCGCCGCGCGTTCGCCTGGCTGCTCAACACACCGGCGCTCCTCGCGATCGTCCTGCTTTCCGCGTTCCCGATAGCCTACTCGGCGTGGATCAGCCTGCACCGGTACAACCTCCAGCGTCCGCGGGCTTTCAAGTTCGTCGGCCTGTCGAACTACAGCGACATACTGGAGTCGTCCGAGTTCTGGACCGCCCTGCGGATCACCGCCGTGTACACGGTGCTGGTGGTCCTGCTGGTGGTGGTGTTCGGCATCCTGATCGCGCTGCTGCTCAACCGCGAGTTTCCCGGCCGCGCGCTGGTGCGCACGCTGGTCCTGCTACCGTGGGCCATTCCGCCCGTGGTGAATGGCCTGATGTGGCAATGGATCTATGACGCCAAGGTGGGCGCACTCAACGGGCTGCTGGTCAGCCTTGGCTGGATCGACCAGTATCGCGGCTGGCTGTCGACTCCCACTTCGGCCTTGCTCGCGCTGGTGTTCTCGGAAGTCTGGAGCCTCCTGCCGCTCGCGGTGATCCTGTTGCTCTCCGCGCTGCAGCGCATTCCCGCGGAGCTTTACGAGGCGGCAGGCATGGACGGCGCCAGCAGGTTCCAGCTGTTCCGGTACATCACCTTGCCCTGGCTTTCGCAGTCGCTGCTCGTCGTATTGATCCTGCAGACGATGTCCGCGCTCCGGGCGTTCGACATCATTTATGTGCTGACAGCGGGCGGTCCCGGCACGGCTACCACCACGCTCACCTGGCAGACCTACCTCACCACGTTCGACAACCTCGATTTCGGCCACGGGAACGCCTACGCCTGGCTTGTTAGCCTGATTACGCTGGGGCTTGCCCTAGCCTATTTCCGAGTGCTGTACGGACGTGGGGACTTTGAAGCATGAGCGCTCTTCTCAACTCGTTGGTCACACCCGCCGGCCGCCAATCGCGGCGCAAGGTATTCCTGATCGTGGCGGGGATTGCCGTCGCGGTCTACATCCTCGCGCCGTTCTGCTGGCTGCTGCTGACCAGCTTCATGCATGAACGGGACGCGCTGACAGTGCCGACGCAGTGGATTCCCCGCCATCCGACGCTCGAGCACTACAAGATGTTCTTTCATCCATCGGGGACGAGCGCGATCGTCGGCGGCCGGGCTGCCGAGGAAATGCTTCCGGGCATGCTGAACTCGCTGATCGCCGCGCTCGGTACGGCCGCGGTCAACCTGGTGCTCGGCACGCTCGCAGGCTACAGCCTCGCTCGTCTGCGTTTTTGCGGTCAGGGTGCGCTGCTCGGTGTTTATCTCGGTTCGCGCATGGTCCCCGGTATCGCGCTGATCGTGCCGCTTTATCTGACACTCAAGAATCTCGGCATGCTGGACCATCTGTCCGCGCTGGTCATCACCTACGTGACCTTCACGCTGCCGTTCACGATCTGGCTGCTGAAGAACTACTTTCAGACGATCCCGCGCTCGCTCGAGGAAGCCGCGCTGATGGACGGGTGCAGCTGGTTTCAGATGCTCGTCAAGGTGCTGCTGCCCGTCGCCATGCCCGGACTCGTCTCTTCGGCCATGTTTGCCTTCATGACCGCGTGGAACGACTACCTGTTCGCCGTGATCCTGACGAGCACGACGGCGTCGAAGACCTTGCCGGTAGTCGTCGCGGGCTTCGCCACCGACGTGACGACCCAGCGCACGCTGATGGCGACGGGCGGCGTACTGGCCATCATCCCGCCTCTGGCGCTGGCATTCGTGTTCCAGCGGCTGATCGTCCAGGGACTGACAAGCGGTGCGGTGAAGGACTGACTATGGCAACCCATTCAATGCAATCTCATGGCCTCAAGGAGGACCACCATGTCGTCCAGTGAAGATTCCTATCATGCGTTGTCCCGCCGCCGGTTTCTGACGATGTCCGCGCTCGCTGGCACGGGCGCGGCGCTCGGCGGCCTCGGGCTGATGTCGCCGGCGCGCGCCGCCGATGTCTCGGTGCGATTTGCGGGCTGGGCTTTCGAGCCGCAGGTGGTCGAACAGCGCCTGCGGCAGTTCATGGCCGAGAATCCGGACATCAAGGTGAACTACTCGCCGCTCGACATGCAGTTGTATAGCGAGAAGATGATCGCCCTGTTCAATGCCGGCTCCCAACCGGACACTTTCTACGTACGCGACACGGACCTGGGCGCATGGGTCGACGCGGGCTGGCTGCAGCCGATCGACGGCTTGCCGAAGCTCGACGAATTGAATCGCGACATCTTTCCTTTCGACCGTCAGGCGCTCTTTTACAAGGGCAAGCAATACGGTACGCCCTACTACGGCGACATCTACGTCTACATCTACGACCGCGCCGCGCTCGACAAGGCGGGCGTCAAAGCGGCACCCGTCACGCTCGATCAACTCAAGAGCGCGGCCCTGGAGGTCAAGAAAGCAGGCCTCGCCCAGTACCCGATCCTGAAGGGCTATAAAACGAACGTGGACGGGCTGAGCGAATTCTGGTCCATGGTGCTCGCCTCCGGCGGCCATCTGTTCAATCCCGCGATGGACCCTGTGTTTCCCAATGAAGACAAGACCGCGCTGACGGTGCTGCAATGGATGGTCGATGCAATGCATAGCTGGCAGATCCTCGACCCGCGTGGCCTCGAACTCGACGACACCCAGGTACGCGACGCCTTCCTGAGTGGCCAAGGCATTTTCACGTCCAATGTCGGAAACGTCTTTCCTCGCTCCAACAATCCGCAGTACAGCAAGCGTGCCGGCAGCATTCGCATGACGCGCTTTCCAGCCGTGAAGGATGTCGGCAAAGGACCGATGGGATGGGCGCGCCTGTATGGCATGAGCGCGCAGACCAAAGCGCGCGACGCGGCCTGGCGTCTGATGTATTTCCTCGGCGGCAAGGATGCCAGGGGTCAGTTCTCATCCGCCCAGACGTGGTATCTCAAGTACGGCGTCGGGTATCCGTTCAAGCCGCTCGACAGCGATCCGCAGATTGCGGCCTCGCAGAAACAGCTGGGCTACGAGCCAGCGATCATCCAGCAGCAAATGTCGAATGCCCGCACGCGCGAGAACATCGCCACGACCTGGTACACCGAATGGGACCGCTTTACGCAGCAGCAGATTCAGGCTGTGTTGATGCGGCAGATCACGCCGATCGCGGCATTGACCGCGTCGGCGCAAAAAGCGCAACAACTGAAGAAGGAGGCGAGTTAATGACCAATTTCACGCTTGAGCGGGAGGGCGCCGGCCCCACTGCGGTGTTCCTGCACGGGTTCTGTCAGTCGTCGGCCTACTGGGAGCCGACTGCCGACCGGCTCGCCGCCGCCGGCATTGCCTGTCTCGCGCCCGATCTGCCGGGCTTCGGCGCGTCGGCGGGGGAACGCGGTCCGTACTCGATGGCCGCGCTGGCGGACTCGGTCGCGCGCCTGCTCGATGAACGCGGCCTATCGCGCATCACGTTGATCGGCGGATCCATGGGTGGCGTCGTCGCGCAGCAGTTCGTCTTGCGCTACCCGGAACGCGTCGCACGTCTGCTGCTCGTCGCGACCGGCGCGATGGCCGCAGACCCCGCCGCGGCGCTGGCGAAGGCCGACGCCATGGCGTCAGCACCCTGGGACGAAGCCGCGATCGAGCCGATCGTGAACGGGTTCTTTCTGCGCCCTCCATCGGCTCCTGACTTGGCAAGGTTCCGCAGCATCGCGCTGAGTGCGGCCCAAGCCGCCGCCGTCGATGCGGCACGTTCCAACGCATTGAATAACACGCTCGACCAACTCGCCTCCATCCGGGTTCCGACGATGATCATCCAGGGGCGGCACGACCGCGCGCGCACGCCCGAGCATGGAGCAGAAATGCGCGCAAGGATTGCGGGCGCCGCGTTGGCCGTCATCGAGGACGCAGGCCACACGCCGCAACTCGAGCAGCCGCACGCATTTCATGACGTTGCGCTGCCTTTCCTGCGCGCCGCGTGTATCGATCAACCGGTTGCCGGCCGGACCTTAGCCTGAACCACGGAGAACGTAGATGATTCCGAATGAAATCGCGGACAAGGTCTGCCTGGTGACCGGTGCGAGCCGCGGGATTGGCGCGGCGGTGGCACGCGGCCTCGGCGCCCGTGGTGCGAAAGTGATGGTTCATTACCGCAGCGGACGTGCGCAAGCCGAGGCCGTGGCCGCCGACATCGAGCAGCATGGCGGCACCGCCCGCCTCGTAGAGGGCGACATCGCGCTACAAGGCACCGCCGAGCGGCTAATTCGGGAAACGGTTGAGACCTTCGGGCGGCTGGACGTGCTGATCAACAATGCCGGCGACCAGATCTCGCGCGTCGGCATTGCAGAGTTTCCCGACGAACTCTTCGAGCGCCATATGGCGATCAACGTGCGGCCTGTGTTCGCCGCATGCCGCGCGGCAGTGCGCCAGTTTCGAAGTCAGGAGAGCGGCGGCAACATCATCAACGTCAGTTCGGTCGCGGCACGCACCGGTGGCGGCGCGGGCTCCGCGGTCTATGCCGGCGCGAAGGCCTTCATGTCGACATTTTCGCGTTCGATCGCGAAGGAACTCGCGCCGGAAGGCATCAGGGTGAATGTCGTCTCGCCCGGGGTGATCACGACCGACATGCAGGACCGCGTCACCTCGCCCGAACAGCTGAAGGCCACCGCGACGCAGATCCCGATGGCGCGCATCGGCGACCCGGAGGACTGCGTCGGAACCTTCCTTTACCTGTGCTCGGATCAATTGAGCGGCTACGTGACCGGTCAGGTCGTCGAGGTCAATGGCGGTCTGCTGATGCCTTGAAGCAAGCGTCCCGCCATTCATCTATCCATTCCCGGAGTCACCGCTTTGGCAAACCTCAGCATCCACAATGTTAAAAAGTCCTACGGCTCTCACTCCGTCATTCAAGATATCAGCGTGGATATCCCGGATGGGGAATTCGCGGTGCTCGTGGGTCCTTCCGGCTGCGGCAAGTCGACATTGCTGCGAATGATCGCGGGCCTCGAGGACATCACGTCGGGACAGATCCGCGTGGCAGGGCAGGTCGTGAACGACGTGTCGCCCAAGAACCGCGACATGGCGATGGTGTTTCAGAACTACGCACTTTACCCGCACATGACGGTTGGGCAGAACATGGGATTCTCGCTCAAGATCAGCAATGTCCCGAAGGCTGAAATCGCGCAGCGCGTCAGGCGTGCCGCTGAGATTCTCGCCCTCGGTCCGCTCCTCGAACGCTATCCTCGCCAACTCTCGGGCGGGCAACGCCAGCGCGTCGCAATGGGACGGGCGATCGTGCGCGATCCGCAAGTCTTCCTGTTCGACGAGCCGCTGTCGAACCTCGATGCCAAACTGCGCGTCGCCATGCGCACCGAGATCAAGCAGCTTCATCAACGCTTGCGGACGACGACCGTCTATGTCACTCACGATCAGGTCGAGGCGATGACGCTGGCCGACAGGATCGTGGTGATGCGCGACGGTGTCGTCGAACAGGTGGGTGTGCCGCTCGAAGTATACGATCAGCCCCGCAACGTGTTTGTGGCAGGGTTCATCGGCTCGCCGGCCATGAATTTTTTGCGGGGCGCGCTTGTCGATGGCGACAAGGAAACCGAGTTCCGTTCCGATAGTGGCTTGACGGTTCGCCTCGGCCGCCAACTCAGGGCGGACCATTCAAGGCCGGTGATCCTCGGAATACGTCCCGAGCATTTCGTCATCACGGAGGATGGCACGCCGACCGAAGTCGTGGTCGTCGAGACGACCGGCTCGGCCACTCAGATCAATGTCCGTTACGGCAGCGACGAGATCGTCTGCGAGTTTCGCGAACGCGTTCTCGCGCGACCGGGAGAGCGCCTGTGCATCGCTCCAATACCGGACGCCCTACACCTGTTCGACGCGGAAACCGGCCGACGTTTGCCGGAGCTCGACCGCTCCCTGTCCTGATAAACACGCCGTACGCCGGTCTCGCGCTGTACGGCGCGCAATAAATAGTCCACTCCCGCTCGCCGACTACCCCGGAATAAGCACGCGACTGCGCGTGAGCACCTCTTTGGCCAGCTCCACGATGGTATCCGCGCCGCTAAGACACTCTTCCTGATAGGCGACAAAGAACCCTTGCTGAGTGATTGGCCGCTCAGTGTTCAGCACGTGAATCAGCCCGGAATCGATCTCTGCGCGCATTATCGCGGGCGACAACACGGCCGCCGCATGTCCGGCCGCGACGAGCCGCGACATCATCGACAGGGAATTGCATGAGCTGATGTTGTCCGGATTGCAACCTGCGCTGCGAAACCAGTTCATCACCAGCGAATGGTTCGATGACGGTTGCGAGACGGTGATGATCGGCACCGACGCAAGATCGTGAGGTGCGATCTTGTTGTTAGGCACGAGTTGCGGTGAAGCAACCCAGTGCAGATCGGTGTAGCCGATGGCGGTCTCGACCACGTGGGGCGCATCGGTGGAATCGTTCAGTATCGCTATGTCAAGTTCGTGCGCACCAAGCTTGCGTCCGAGCGCGACGCCCACATCGATCGTGAGTTCGATCTTCATGTGCGGATAGCGCGTCTTGAGTTGCGTCAGTAGATCCGCAAGCCCAGCGTGGGCGATGGACTCGATCGCGCCAAGGCGTAGAAGCCCGTACATGGGGTCGGTACGCTTCGCGATCTGTTCGAGTTTCTCGGCGAGCTTCAGCACCTGTTCCGCATCGGCGAGCGCATCGCGGCCTGCGAGCGTGAGTTCGGAGCGCGTCCGGCTGCGCGTGAAGAGCTGCACGCCGAGATGTTCTTCGAACTCCTGGATACGCGCCGAAATGGTCGGCTGCGTGAGATGTTGATGACGCGCCGCCGCATGAAACCCTCCCAACCGCGCCACCCAGTAAAAGGTTTCAATTTGCTGAAGAGAAATACGCATGATCGAAGGTTTCTATCAGATGGTCTCGCTAACTTTGATTATCTCCCGGAAAAAATGGATTCGTATACTCGGTGCACTCTTTGGTTGCCTCTCAATTGACACGGAAGCGTGGCGCGTCATTGGTCACTTTGCAGCAAGACAGTCCGTAGGCTCCGATTGCCCCGCGCGCAATCTAACACTGCCCGGTCCCGAGATACGAAGTGGTGCGCGGTTTATCACAAGATCGGCATATAAATCCTCTGACGATGAATTGGGAATCCTTATGATAAGGAAGTCACTGCTCGCTCTCGCACTTTCGAACGCGTTCGCTATTCCAGCGTTTGCGCAAAGCAGCGTCACGTTGTACGGGATGATCGATGAGGGGCTGACCTACGTCAGCAACTCCGCCGGCCATAGTCAATGGGCCCTGCAAAGCGGCGTCGAGGGCGGCAGCAGATGGGGTTTGAAAGGTAGCGAAGATCTCGGCGGCGGCACGAAAGCGATCTTCCAGTTGGAAAACGGCTTCAACGTTTCCACGGGCACGCTCGGGCAGGGTGGTCTGGAATTCGGCCGTCAAGCCTACGTCGGCCTGACGAACCAACGCTGGGGTACGCTGACATTCGGCCGCCAGTATGACCCGATTGTCGACATGATCGGGCCGACCACTTCCAATGGCCAATGGGGTGGCCTGTTCTCGCACCCGAGCGATATCGACAACACGGACAATGCCTTTCGCGTAAACAACTCGGTCAAGTATGTCACGCCGACCTGGGCAGGCCTAACGGCCGAAGCGATGTACGCCTTCGGGGGTGTCGCCGGCGACTTCCGCCAGAAAAGCACGATCGCCGCTGGCGCGAATTATCGCAATGGTCCGCTGTACCTTGGCGCCGCATACTTTTACGCCACCAACCCCGCGCAACAGTTTCCGGATGGTGGTTTCAAGCCGAACGCCATACCGGGCGTGTCGAACGGCCAGGGCGCATTCGGCTATGTCGGCAATCCGGGCAACATGCAGAACATCGGCGTGGGCGGCGCGTACACGATCGGGCCGGCGCGGGTCACCCTGGCGTACACCAACACCAGGTTCGAGGACGCGAGCGGCGTGGCAGGTAACACGGTCACCTTCAGCAACTACGAGATATGGGGGCAATACCACGTGACGCCAGCGACGACTCTGGGCGCCGGCTATACCTTCACGGAAGGCAAGGTGGACTACAACGGCGCGAGACCGAAGTACAACCAGGTCAACCTGCTAGCGGACTACGCTCTCTCCAAACGCACCGACGTCTACCTGAACGCGGCATATCAGAAGGCTGCTGGAGGAGCAAACGCGGATATCTATCAGGGTTTCCCGGGATCGGAATCGAGCACGACGACGCAATGGGTCGCGCGTGCGGCCCTGCGCGTGAGATTTTGATAGCGCCGCTCGAGCGGCAACCATTACTGAAGCAGGGGAGTGAACATGAACACGAGAATGGCAGCGCTGGCGCACGGCCGTAAATCATCGGTTCGATGGAGGATCTTCTGGTTCCTGCTCGTGCTGATCACGATCAACTACGTGGACCGCGCTTCGCTGTCGGTCGCGATGCCCCTGATCTCGAAGGAGTTCTCGCTCTCGCCGATGGTGCAAGGCTTGATTCTGAGTTCGTTCTTCTGGTCGTATACGGTGATGCAGATTCCGGCGGGCCTGCTGGTCGACCGCTTCAAGCCGCGCATCGTGATCACGGTGGCGACACTCGTCTGGGGAGGCTTCCAGGCCGGCGCGGGATTCTGCACGAACGCTGCTTCACTGCTGCTCATGCGCCTCGGTCTTGGGTTCGCCGAGGCGTCGATCGCTCCCGCCGGCGGTAAGCTCAATGCGCTATGGCTGACGCGCAACGAACGCACAAGGGGCGCGTCGCTAATGGACGGCGGCGCGCCGCTCGGCGCAGCGGTGGGATCGCTGTTGATCTCGGCGTTGATCGGAGTATTGGGCTCGTGGCGCCTCGCGTTTGTGGTTGCGGGTGTCGCCACGACGCTGGCCGGCGCCCTGGCCTGGGTCTATATCCGCAATCATCCGCGTGAGCATCCGGCGGTCAACGAAGACGAAGCATCGTTCATCGAGCGTTCGCACGAGGAAGAACTGGAGCGCGAGCCGGCCAACGCATCCGGGCGTGCAATCGACTTTCTGAAGTATCGCTCCTTCCTGTTCATGTTCTTCGGCTTCATGTGCTGCAACACGTTGTTCAATGGATTGCTTACGTGGATGCCGAGCTATCTGATCAAGGAGCACGGCCTCGATATCCGTCAAATGGGTGGGTCGAGCTTCATCATCTACTTTTCCGGCTTCGCCGGCGAACTCGTCGGCGCGTGGCTTGCGGATAAGTGGCTGGCGGCGGGCGGCAGGCCGAACACGGTGTTGCGTACGATTTTCGGCGCGGCTGGCGTGATTGCCACCGTCTCGGTGTTTTCGGTGGCTTACTTGTCCAGCGCGACGCTGGTCGTCGCGTTGCTCTCGTGCACGGTTTTCTTTTTGCGCTGGGGCAACCTTTACTGGTGCATTCCACCTTTGCTTGCCACGCGCAACAAGGTCGGCACACTAGGTGGTTTTCTGAACCTGGGAGCGGCGGTCGGCGGCATTGGCGCGCCGATTCTGGTCGGCGGGATTGTCCAGACGACCGGTTCGTATTTTCTCGCCATGATGTTTTTTGCGGCGACCGGCGTTGGCTTGCTGCTCTGCTCGCTCGGCATCGATTACGAGAAGAAGTTGCCTGTATGAGACCGGCGCTACCGCTTTCCGGTCTTCAATTAACAACCGTCAGTAAGGACGCTTTGATGAACCCAGATGACTCGTATAGCCAGCCTTGGCAATGGCCTGAAGCCCATTGGCGGAAGTTGGTCGACCAGGTACGCGCGGGACGCGCGCTTCGCCCCAATGGCTGGCCTGCTGGAGCGCGCTGCGCGGTGGCGCTCTCATTCGATTGCGACCACGAAACCAGTGAATTGCGCGAGGGCGGAAAGTCGATCGGCCGGCTCAGTTGGGGGCAGTACGGTAGCCGGGCGGGCATGCCGCGCATTCTCGACGTGCTGCGCAAATATGCCGTGCCGGCGTCGTTCTTCGTACCCGCGGTCACTGCCCTTTTGCATTCGGAAGAGGCACGCAGTATCGTCGGCGACGGCCACGAAATCGGCCTGCACGGCTGGATTCATGAACTGAACTCGGTGCTCCCGCATGAGGCGGAACGCGATCTGTTGCTACGCTCGGCGGACACGCTCGAGACCATCACCGGGCAGCGTCCTGTGGGCATGCGTACGCCGTCATGGGATTTCAGCCCGCATACGCTGTCCATCGCGCGCGAAATGGGATTGCGCTACGATTCGTCGCTGATGGCCGACGTCGACTGCTATGAACTGCTCGAGGCCGGCGTGCCGAGCGGTCTCGTCGAACTGCCCGTCGAGTGGATTCGCGACGACGGCGCGTACTTGATCATGAATCGCTTCGAGGCGGTGCGGCCTTATACTTCGCCGGCCGACGTCTACGATATCTTTCGCCGCGAGTTCGATGCGGCCTATGCGGAGGGTGGGGTCTTCCAGTTGACGATGCATCCGCACGTTACCGGTTACCGGTCGAGGATATGGATTCTGGAAGAAATCATCCGGCACGCGCAGTCGTTGCCGGGAGTGTGGTTCGCGACACATCGCGATGTCGCCGAATGGGCACTTGAACATGCACAACCGACCTGAATCCAGTGCGCGATCCGGCGGCGCCGGGCAGCCGCGCTTTCCGGTTCCGCCGAAGGCAACCGATAGTCACCACCACATCTACGATGCGCGGTATCCAGTCGATCCGTCAGCGCAGTTGCAGCCGCCCGACGCGACGGTCGCCGACTATCGCGCGCTGCAGCGGAGGCTGGGTGTCGAGCGACATGTCGTCGTTCAACCGTCTACGTATGGAACGGACAACCGATGTCTGCTCGATGCCTTATCGCAATTCGGAAAGACCGCGCGCGGTATCGCGACCGTGCCCGTCACCGTGACGGATGGTGAGTTGGCCGGTCTTCACGATATGGGCGTACGCGGGCTGCGCTTTAACCTCGAATACCTGGTCGGCGTCACTGTATCGATGATGGCGCCGCTCTCGAAACGGATCGAACCGTTCGGCTGGCACATTCAGGTCAATGCCACCGCCGCGCAGCTACTCGCGCATCGGCAGTTGCTTGCGAGTCTGTCGTCGCCGCTCGTGATCGATCATATGGGGCAGATCCCGCAACCGGACGGCACGGAGCATGCCGCGTTCCGGATGGTCGAGGCGCTGCTGGCCGGCGGCCGTACCTGGGTCAAATTGAGCGGCCCCTATCTCGCGTCGAAAAGCGGAGCGCCGGTCTACGCCGACGTCGGCGCTGTCGCGCTTAGATTGGCCCGGCTTGCCCCGGACAGGATGCTGTGGGGAACGGACTGGCCTCATCCGACGCAAGCGGCCGACAACAAGCCGGACGCTGCCCATTTGGTGGATGACCTGGCGCTGTGGATACCGGATGAATCGACGCGGCATCGAATCCTCGTTGAAAATCCTGCGAGGCTTTACGGCTTTTAGCATGCGTGCGGCACGCCGCGCCGCCTGGTTCAATGCTTGCCGATGTAGGCAACCACGTCGATCTCTACGAGTACACCTTGCAGACCGGCTTCCACGGTCGTTCTCGCCGGCTTGTGCTGGGCAAACCAGTTCGCGTAAAGCGCATTGAAGCGGCTAAAGAGCGTCAAGTCGGTCAGATAGACCGTGACCTTGACGACATCCTGCAGTCTCGCGCCGGCGGCCGCCAGCACCCGCTCGACATTCGCGAGCGTTGCACGGGTCTGCTCTTCGATCGAGTCGCCGATCAGCTTCCGGTCGGCGTCGCGCGGCGTCTGGCCGGACAGGAAGACGAAGTCGCCCGCGATCATCGCGGAAGAATAGTGCCCGCCTGGTTTGAGGTCCGTTGGATTGACGCTACGCAGTGCGCGGGACGTGCCGCTATCGTTCATGTTTTTTCCCTTCGCCTTGATCTGGTGTTTTTCCAACTTGCCGTATGACGTGCGTGGCTGCGTGGCGTCGCTTCAATCGACTTCTGCCCGCCACGAGCCTTATGGCCTATCGACGGTTCCCGAGTTGCTCACGCACTTCCCACGACCCTTCCGCGGTGAGCACAATTGCGCTGGGGTAGAGATAAGCAGTCGTGCAAGCGTGGCGCGGCAATAGCATCACCCGGTCGCCGACTGCCAGATCGGTGTTTTCGACCACGACGTGCTCTTCGCTCATCATGACGATCTTGCCGTCCCAGCGAAAGCGCTCGGCCAGCGGCTTGTCCGGCGAGATCGCCTTCGAGCCCGCATCGAGTGTGGCGGTCGTGCTATTGCGTGAAATCACCGTGGCCAGCACATAGGCGCTCGGCGTCCAGCCGAGCGCAGGCAACTCCAGGTCGTGTTGAGCGCTCGAATAGGCCCAACTGCCGGGGGACACGAAATCGGCGAGTGTGAGCGGCCACAGATCGAACGTATAGCTGCCCCCGGCGATGAGCCTTCTCGACAATCCTTCTGCCTCGGCGGCGCGCGCCAGCGCCGTGACTTCTTCTACGATGGCGGCCACCCGCTTGCGGCGTGTGGCATTGTCGAGATCATGGATGTGGCCGTCGTAGACATGCCATCCTCCAAAGCAGCCGAGCGTGGCCAACTCACGGGCCAGTTGCAGCGTCGCCGTTGCTATCGGCGCTCCGGTTCTGCCCATGCCGGCATCCAGATCGATAAGCAGCGAGAGATTGGGCAACTGCACCCCATTTGTCGCGAGTCGCCACGCGGCTACGCCTGCCGCCGAGTCGACGAGCGCCTCGACCCGTGCGTCCGGATGAGCATGCGCCAGCGCGAGCACGGTACGGATATGAGCAGGGTTCACAGTCGGATACGCCCAGACGACGTGTTTCGCGCCGGCCTCGAGCACCATCGCCACTTCCGCCACGGTCGCGGTCTTGAATGCGGTTACGCCCTCGCGAATCAGTCTCTTGACGATCCACCCTGCGCGATGCGTCTTCACATGCGGCATGAGGCGTTCCACCCCTCCACACGCGCGGGCGGTCGCATGCAGGTTATCGACGATGCCGCGCTCGGATACGATGAAACACGGTGTCTGCAATTCTTCTGGCAAGCTGGCGGCCCATGACGGCGCACGTTTGAGAGCGGTACTCGAAAGGTCGAACATGGTTGGTGCGTTAAGAGAAGAAAAGGGCGTCGCGCTCACGAGTGCGACGGCGCTGCGAGATATCCGTCAACGTGAGCTCTGAGCTGACTCAGCACTTGTGCATGCTGTTCCCACGACAGCCGGTCGACGCTCATCTTCGGCGTAGCGGGGCGATCGATGCGGCTATCGTCAACCGCCTGCCCGATGTCGACGGCCGCGGCTAGATACGCCCGGTCGCGCTCCGGCGTGAAATCGGTGAGCAACCGCGCGGCCGCATCTCGCGGCGCGACCATCGCCATCGCGGATACCAGGCCCCAGCCGCCCCAGTTCGAGACGCTGGAAACGATCAGGTAGTCGGCGGGAATGGCTGCGCTGATCAATGGGCCGTTGGGAATGTCGTCGTGGACGATTTCTTCGGGCAGCACGCCCATGCCGATTTCATTGCCGCCGTCGCCGATGCCGATCGTGACCCACGGACGCGGCCACTCGGGATCCTCGAACAGGAGATGCAGCGGAGCGGTATCGTCGGACATGTCGGCGCCGTACTCGCGGTGCGGCTTGCCGTCGCTCGCGGGCGACACCCGCTCGATCGCGATCATATGCGTGATCGGACGTTCAGCCTCGCTGAGCCGGGCTCTTAGCGACTTGACCGATGTGGCGCTCACTGAGGTAATCTCGAACGCCACGTCTTTCGGCAATTCCGTTGTAACAGCCCAGACCGCCTTGCAGCATGGCGCGTCCGAGATCACCGTCACCGGTATGCCGAGGTTCGAAAGTGCGGCGGCCAGGTGGGCCATGCCGCCCAGTCCGTCCGTCTCCGGAGAGGGCGGGACGGCATTGCGTATGAAGAAGCCAGTCACGATACCGACGTGGGCGTTGGGCGTGCTCATGATCGAGCGCGCGGCCGCTTCCAGCTGACCTTCAACGAACCGTTTCATGCGGCCAATATCGCGCCGGACGGTTTGGCCAATGATGTCTTCGACTTTTGCTATTCCCATTTTCCAATCTCAGTAGCAACGTTGTTCATGCGAGGCGCGGCGATGGCTTAGACCGGAATCTTCGTTTCATAATCGATTCCGATCGAACAGAGCATGAGGCCGACGCCC
This sequence comes from Paraburkholderia sp. RL18-101-BIB-B, assembly GCF_046026985.1. Classification (NCBI taxonomy): domain Bacteria; kingdom Pseudomonadati; phylum Pseudomonadota; class Betaproteobacteria; order Burkholderiales; family Burkholderiaceae; genus Paraburkholderia; species Paraburkholderia sp. RL18-101-BIB-B. The sequence goes on along the minus strand of NZ_JARESV010000016.1, from coordinate 116,809 downwards.
ATTGCGGCGAAACACATCAGCGCGAGGAAATAGGAGCCGGTGAATTGAACGATCGCGCCGATCGCGATCGGGATCACCATGCCGCCGATATTCCCACCGAAGTTGAGCAGACCGCCGAGCACGCCCACCTTGTTGCGCGAGGCGAGCATGGCGGGGATCGACCAGTACAGACCACCCCAGCGCAGAAAGAAGAGCGTGATGGACAGCAGGATCACGACCATCGTGGGGCTCGTCGCATGTGCGACTGAAAACACCGCAATCGTGGCAACCACGCCGGCGATACCGAAGATCGTGCGCATGACGCGGTTCGGCGCGGCACCGCTCGCGAGCCACTTGTCGGCGACGTAGGCACCGAAGAGTTCGCCGATGAAGCCGCAGAAGAAGATCACGAAGCTGGCGCCGCCCATCTGCTGAATGTTGAAGCCCTGCACTTTCTGCAGATAGGTGGGCATCCACGTCAACAGGCCGTAGTAAAGCGTCGTGCAACACATGAAGCCGACGAACATCAGCAACACTGAGCGATACCTGAAGAAATCGAGCGAGTTGCCTGACAGGTTTTTCGCTTCCTTTTCATCTTCCTTTCGGCGGGCCTGTTCGATATGTTCCGCTTCGGCTTCGTTGACTCCGGCGTGATCGCGCGGTTGATTCTTGATGTAGTACCAGGCGCCTACGCCGCATAGGACCGTGCCGACGCCGGCGATCGCGAACGCTGTGCGCCATGAGTGCGCCACGACGATCAGCCAGGTGATCAGTACTGATCCGAGCGCCGCGCCGAGCGGTGAACCGCCGTCCATCAACGATGCGCCACGAACCCGCTCATGCTGCGTGAGCCACATCGCATTGAGCGCACCTCCCGCCGAGGCCACGGGCGCTTCCGCCACACCGAGTCCGAGCCTCGTCGCGAGCAAGGACATTGCATTGGTTGTCAACGCGCCAAGACCCTGGAAGGCACCCCAGAGCAAAGTGCACAGCGCGAGGACCAGCCGCGGCTTGAAGCGGTCGACTGCCATGCCGCCCGGAATCTGCATCAGCGTGTACGACCAGAAAAACGAACTCATGATGAGGCCTTGCATGACCGGCGTAAGCGTGAACTCGCTTGCGATCATCGGCATTGCGACGGACAGGGATGCACGATCGATGTAGTTGACCGTGACCAGCAGCAACATGATGAGAAAAATCTTCCAGCGAACCGATGTCTTCGGCTGGGCGTACGCCACGACCGCTGCGGGTGCTCTGCTCATGCCTGCTTCTCCTGACTCGCTATTTGAATGTCACGTACATGCGCGGCGCTGTGCGCATCGGCGATGGATGAACTGGTCATCTGCCACGCCGCAGGCGCCTGTTCCGTGCTGGTTAAAAATTGAGTATAGGTGCGCGGCTCTGAGTGGAGATAATCGAAAGTGACCCGGGCAATCGATAGAAATCGCCGATCATGCGCTGGGTCAAAGGTGACTCGGTGAGGAAAAGGCCGGCGTATCAATTGGTTGTAGGTTCGCTCCTTTGCACGAGCTTGATGGTGGGTACAAGCAACAAGGAGACGACCGCGCCGATCGATATCACCAGGACGGACGAGAACGTGAGATGGAGGGACTGGTGGAGCGCAACTCTCACCGCAGCGTTGACGATAGCGTCGCCCGGTGCCGAGCCAAGAAGCTGTCGCAACTGATCGGAGGTAAACTCTGCGGTGCCGGTGGAATGAGTCAGCCCATAGTTCAGAACCGCACCAAACACGGTTGCACCAAGCGTACTGCCGAGGTTGCGGGAGAAGAGGTTGGATGCCGTCGCGCTACCGCGTTCCGAAGGCCTGACGATTTCCTGGATCAGAATAAGTGAGCTCACGCTAACTATTCCCATCCCAAAGCCCATGATCAACGACCCGATTCCTGCAAACAGCGGTGTGCTCTCTGGGGTCAGTGCTGCGAAGACCACGGCGCCAATCGGCAAGAACACGCTGCCGGCGATGAGGGTGCGCCGCAGTCCGATCCTATGGAAGGAACGTGCTGCAATGGTAGCGCCCGTTGGCCAACCGACCATTATCATTGTCAAGGCGAGGCCTGCCACCACCGGGGATCTGCCCAAGACGCCCTGTACATACATGGGAAGGAAGCTGGTCAGCCCCATTAGCGCCATTCCCGAAAGGACAGTGGCGGCATTACATGCCGCGATTGGCCGATGGCCCCATAAGGAAAACGAAATCATGGGGTCGGCGGCCCGTTGCTCCTGAAGAATGAAGAGTGCGCCGAATATCACGAACAGAGCAAACTCGAGGATGGTTAGAGTACTGATGGATGTCCCGGCGCTCGTCAGCGCCACCATGAGAGCGCCGATGCATGCAGCGAAAAGCGCTGCGCCGAGGATATCGATCGAGGGGCGTTCGCGCCTCTCCTGTTCGTGTAGAAAGACGATGAAACCGGCGGCGGAGGCGAGGCCAATTGGGATATTGATCCAGAAGATCCATGCCCATGAAAGGTCGCGAATGAGCATGCCACCCGCCATGGGCCCGATGACCGCAGCGATGGCCCAGACACTGGCGAGATAACCCTGGATTTTCCCCCGCTCGCGTGCTGGATAGAGGTCGCCCACAATGGTGAGCGCAACAGGCTGGATCGCACCAGCGCCAACACCTTGAATCAGTCGAAACGCGATCATTGCAGGCATGGACCGGGCAAAGCCCGCGAGCACTGACCCCACCAGAAAGATGGCGATGCCAACGAGCATGGTGGGCTTACGACCGTACAGGTCAGCGAGCTTGCCGAATACGACGGTCATTGCGGTCTGCGTGAGCAGAAACGAGGAGAAGACCCAGCTATAAAGATGCAGACCGCCCAATTGAGTCACGATCTGCGGCATCGCTGTAGACACAATGGTCGCTTCGATAGCGACCATAGCCATTGACGCCATGACCGATGCAATCACGAGCGGTCGTACTGTTTTCAGGTGTTGTGACATGCTGTTTTGTAGAAGGGGCGCCGCCCGCGATCAGACTTGCTCCTGTAACTCGAGAGGATCTCGGGCCATTCTGGAAAACTAGCGTGACGCGGCCATGAAGATCAGGACGTCTCGATAAGCGCGTTGGGGCGAGTGAGCGGCTCGCGCCCACGGACGATATACTCTATCAAATAAGTCGTCATGTGAAGACTTATTTGATGCTTAGTGGGCGCCAGCGAGCCTTGAAGTCAAACCAAGCGATGTCACAAAAGTGAGTTGATGGACGGGGACGTTCCGTCGACGGTCAAACGGAAATACGGATTTCTCATTTGACTTATCGCTGAAGGTCGATTGAAAGCAGTCTCAATACGTTTGCTATGCGCTCTATGAAACGTTGCTGACGCACTGGTGGTTGTGGCTCGTTTTTATACTCGTCGCCTGAAGACATAATGATGCCGCCGATCTATACCAATGGCATCGCCAGACATGCGCTCGAGACGAGACTGCCCCGCCAGCAGGGTCGGAGCGTGCCGACCCTGCTGCGCAGGGCCGCCATTAGGCGCGAAAAGACAGGCTATCCAAGCACTCGCACAAAACGCGCGCGAGCCGGCTTCAACACGAACATTGCAAGGACGGCAGTACTCAGATCGAGCACGATCGCGCATCCGAACACTGGCACCCAGCTGCCGGTGTGCTCATGCAGCAACGCGGCCAGCGGGCCGCCGAAGATCGAGCCAATCCCGAACGAGATGTAAAGCCAGCCGTAGTTCGTGGTCGCATAACGGGTACCAAACGTGTCGGTCAGGGTCGAAGGGAACAGCGAGAAAATTTCGCCCCAGCCGAAGAACACCACGCCGGACAGCAGTACGAACAGGACCGCGTTTTCGCGCGTCAGCAGCCAGAGCGCCATCGCCACACCTTCCAGCGCGAACGCGAAACACATCGTGTTTTCCCGTCCCAGGCGATCCGATATCCAACCGAACAGCGGACGGGTCAGACCGTTCGTGAAGCGGTCGATCGTCAGTGCCAGCGGCAACGCGGCGAGCCCGAAGACCAGCACCTTGCTGACGCCGAAGTCGGCGGCGAAGCTTGCCATCTGCGACGTAACCATGAGGCCCGAAGTAGACATCATCGTCATCATCACGAACATCAGCCAGAACAGCGGCGTCTTAAGCATCTCGGATGGGCGGTAGTCGAGCGTCGAGCCTCCTGACTGGGATACTGCCGAGCCGATACTGTCGGCCGCAGGCGGTACTCGCAGGCCCTGCGAGGCGAGGAGGCCGACCGCCGCGAAGATGATGCCGTATAGCCAAAGCGTGGATTCGACGCCGTGCGTTGCCAGCGATGCAGAGATCGGAAAGGTGGTGACAATGGCGCCCATGCCGTAGCCCGCGGCCGCGACACCGGCGGCGAAGCCGCGTCGATCGGGGAACCAGCGAACCACGAATCCCACCACGCCGACATAGACGATGCCGGTTCCGAGACCGCCAATGCAGCCATACGTGAGGTACAGCATCGATGTACTGTGCGCAAACGAAGCCAACACCCAGCTCACGCCTGCCAGCAATGTACCGATCGAGATCAGCATGCGCGGCCCGAAACGATCAATCAGCGCACCTTGGAATGGTGAAAAGAATGCCTGCAGCAGCACCAGCAGTGAGAATGTCACTTGCAGTTCCGGCAGTGCGATGCCGAGCTTGGCCATGAGCGGCTTCGTCATCAGGGTCCATACATATTGCGGACTCGAAATCGTCATCATGCAAACAAGGCCGAGTCCGAGCTGGATCCAGCGAGTATGCGAGGCTGTTTGCGCGGCGGGCGGGGCGGCGCCTTTCAGTGCTTGCGTGGGGGTGTTCAACGTGTTTCTCCGTTTGGGATTGATGTATCGACAGATGGACAGACGTGCGCCGTCCTTGACGTCAGCGCAAACGCTCGCGGGCCGTCGGTTCAAAAAGATGCGGGCGGCGTGGCCGCCCGCTGTCTAGCAGGCGCGCTTACCAGCCAGCCGCGGCGCCGTCGCTGCGCGGGTCGAAGCCTGCTTCCAGACATCCGTTGCCGTGCCGGACAATCGCGCCCGCGTGGCCCATTGCTTCGTCGTACGGCCGCATCTGCTCGACGTCATGGCCGAGACGACGCAGCGCATTGAATGTGTCGACCGGAAACCGCGCCTCCAGCTTGAGCGATTCATTGGTTTGCCCCCAGGTCCGGCCCAGCAGCCAGCGAGGCGCGTCGATAGCGGCTTGCGGATTCCAGCCGAAGTGCGCGATCCGCGAAAAGACGGCGCTTTGCGATTGCGGCTGGCCGTCGCCGCCCATGTTTCCGTACACCATCGTGCGTCCATCGGCGAAGCGCGCGAGCGCCGGGTTCAGCGTGTGAAATGGACGTCGCTTAGGCGTAAGCGGGTTGCGCGCAGAGGGATCGAGCGAGAAGCTGCAACCGCGGTTTTGCCAGTTGATGCCCGAATCTGCGAGCACGAGGCCGCTGCCGAACTCGTGATAGATGCTCTGGATGAAGCTGACCGCCACGCCATCGGCATCGATCACGCCGAGCCACACTGTGTCGGCCGGTCCGAGACCGCGACCCCACGGTGCTGCCGTGGACATCGAAATCCGCTCGGCCATCGCGTCGAGTACACTCGGCGCAAGCAGCGCCTGTGGATCGATGTCCATGTAATCCGGGTCGGTGATGTGCTTGTCGCGTATGGCGAACGCGAGCTTGGTTGCCTCCACGCACGCGTGGACGTACTCGGGCCCGAGCGGATCCATATCGTCGCGCAAGACACGGTCAAGCACACCGAGAATCTGCAACGATACAAGCCCCTGTGTGGGCGGCGGCATGTTGTAGATCGTGCCGAGCGAATGCGTGAGCGCCAGTGGCGTGCGCAGCCTTGCGCGATGCCGTTCAAGATCCGCTAGCGACAGAGGACTTTCGAGGGCGCGCAGGTCGGCCGCGATGCTGCGCGCGAGATCGCCCCGGTAGAAATCGTCGAGACCCGCGTGGGCGAGACGCTCGAGCGTCGCGGCGAGGCGCGGCTGCACGAAGCGCTCGCCGATGGCCGGCACGCCCAGCGGGTTGTCGCTCGTCAGAAACGTCTCGGCGAACCCCGCGACTGACTTGAGTTCGTGCCGCTTGAGCGCGACGCATTCGGACTGGCTGCGCGTGACCGGGATGCCACCCCCTGCGTAGGCGATTGCGTCTTCCAGCAAGCGCGCGACCGGCAGCTTGCCGCCGAGTGTGTCAGTGGACCAGCGATGCGCCAGCGACCAGCCCGACACTGTTCCGGCCACCGTGTTCGCCGCCAGCGGGCCGCGAAACGGTATGGATTGCAGGCCGCGTGCGCGGTAGGCATCGATCGTCGCCGCCGATGCGGCCGCGCCACATGCCTCGATGCCGACGGGCTCTTCGCCCGGCCGCGAAATCAACCAGAAGCCGTCGCCGCCGATACTGTTCATATGCGGATACACCGCTGCGATGGTCGCCGCGGCGGCAATCATTGCCTCGACGGCATTGCCTCCGTCGCGCAGGATCGCGAGCGCGCTTTGCGACGCCAGCGCATGGGGTGTGACCGCCATCCCGCGGATGCCGCGCACGGGGTTCAAAAAATCTGCTCTCATGTTTCCTCAAAAATCAATCGATCATCGCTATCCGCTCAGCCGCCGTGGGTTTGGATCGCGTCATACTTGCTGCACACAACGAAGCTGGCCTCAGCGAGAAGCAACTGCGATGTTCCAGCCAGTTCTACCTTCCACCCACTCGGCAAGCGACAGCAAAGCGGCATCGTGCTGACCCGCGCCGACCAGTTGCACGCCAAGCGGCAGTCCGTCCGGACCGAAGCCAACCGGTAACGTCACCGCCGGCACGCCGAGGAAGGTCCAGGGCGTGCAGAACGCCGCATCGCCCGTATAGTCGAGCCCACGGGGCGCCTCGCCCGACGCGGGCGCTACCAGCAGCGCGTCGAGTCGCGCCGCTTCGGTCAGCCAGCGGTCGAAGCGAAGCGCCATCTTTGTCTGCAATGCCTTGGCTTTCGCATACTCGGTCGCGGGTAAAGCCCGGCCATCTTCGACCAGAGCCGTGATCGATGCGCTGACAAGAGCCGGCGAACGGTCTACCAGTTCGCCGTGTGTCAATGCGGCTTCAACTGCGAGCAGGATCGAAGCATGCCGCGCAGCGTCGGCCAGTTCGGCAGGCAAGTCGGCAGCGACGATTTCCGCGCCATCGGCACGCAAACGTAGGGCAAGTTGATTCAGCACATGCTGCTGCGCTTTGTCGATCGGTCCACCGATCTGCTCGCGCAACACGCCGATGCGCGGCGGCCGTTTTGCCGCATCGCCAGGGACTTTCCCTTGGCGGCTGTTATGCGACGCGTGTGGATCGTCCGCGTCGCTGCCTGCCAGAATAGCTAGCGCATGAACTGCGTCAGCGACATTGGTGGTGAAAACGCCGAGGTGATCGAGCGACCCTGACAACGGCAACACGCCGGTCCGTGCAATCGTGCCGTAACTCGGCTTTACCCCGACCACGCCGCAATACGCGGCGGGACGGATGACGGAGCCGAACGTCTGCGTGCCGAGCGCGAGGGGCACGATGCCTGCCGCAACGGCGGCAGCGGAGCCGCTCGACGAGCCGCCAGGTGTGTGATCGCTATTCCACGGGTTGGTCGTTGCGCCGGGCTGACGCCAGGCGAACTCGGTGGTGACCGTTTTACCGAGTATCGTGGCACCGGCTTCGCGCAAACGGGCGACCACCCATGCATCCTGGTCGGGCCTGCGCCCTTCGTAGGCCGGCGATCCATACGCGGTGGGCATATCGGCTGTATCGATCAGGTCCTTTATGCCGACTGGGACGCCCGCGAGCGGCGCGTCGCGATCGGCACGATTGACGATCGGCGACGTCGGCAGATGGATGAACGCTTGCAACTCCGGTTGCAGCCGTTGCGCGTCATTGAACGCCTGTTGCACAGTCTGCTCGACGGTGCGGGTTCCCGTGCGGATCGCGTCACGGATTTCGCGGATGCTGGGGGAGGGGGAAGAATGGTTCATTTCGCAGCGAGTGCCTGATGAATGAAGTTCTGCGCGATGAAGGTGTTGTATTTCGGCTGCTGCTTCAGGTTGCCGAGCGCGATCTGCGTATCCATCGCAACCGTCAGCGATTTCGGGGTGATGTCGACATTCCTCGGATACACGCCTTCGTCCAGCATGCGTTTTACCGCGGCGTTCACGATCTTTGGATCAACGACCGAGCCCTGCTCACTGGAATAAGATTTTTGAATGTTTCGCAACGCTAGTTGTACTGGCATGCCGGACCTCGTGCTGAACTTGAATCACTTCGCGCTTCGCTCGCGTGCCCGCTACGCGCAGCGTCGGTACACGGTTGGTTGATGCCTGTGAAGCGTCTGTTCCTGGGGACACTCGGTTGTTGGTTTCGCCGGTTGTCGGCGATATATAGATGCAAATAGCAACAATTGAAATATCCACATTGATTCGGTTTGCACGAAGCGTGCCATGGTGCGAAAACACCATATGCAACAGCGAATCGAGTATTTCCACGTGGAAGTGAACACGCTGCCATGTTCGGAAAGTGTGCAGATACGCGCAACGAAGGTGCATCAGGCACGGCAAAATTGGTGACGCACCGTCTCTGGGCGAAACACAAACGTTCGGCGGCGAAAGCCGCTGCAAGACATTCAGGATCGGAAACCGTTGCGAAAACTGCCTTCAGAATTGAGGCGCCGTACCAACGGTTACATCAGAAGGTTTATGGTGTGGCTCGGGTTGCGCTGGATACAGCGTCTTGCCAGTTCGATCCAGGCGTCGTTTTGGCCAGGGCACATGCGGTATGAAGTGTCGCTTCGACCGCCGCGCATAAATGCCGTGGCGTCGGTGGGCGGCCGAAAAACACGGCTTCCCACCGACGCCAGAGAGTGCTTTCCGGGTAGCAGCGTTTCTATCCAATGATTTGTCACAAGGGCCATGACGTTCACGCGTGTCAGGAGCGTTCGACGCGTTAGCGGTTAGGCAACGGCGTCTGCGTCGTTATCACCCTGGTCAGGTTTTGTATGGCATTTGCACACTGATCCTATTTGCGAAAAATCGGGAGCTGCTTCTCTCGACAGAATCAGGAGACTGTGGGTGTAACGGACGACTCAGTTTGCCGACGGCCGAACATCCAGCAAATGACCGCCGAAACGATCAGCGTGCCGCTAACGAAGTAGAGTCCGAACGAGTAGTCGCCGCTAATTTCGCGTAGCTTGCCGATGACCATCGGGCCGATCGTGCCGCCTATCAGACTGCCCATCGCATTGATCAATGCGATGCCCGCAGCTGCAGCCGAACCGGAGAGGAACTGCGTGGGCATGCTCCACAGCGGCGGCTTCGCAGCGTTGATGCCAAAATTCGCGACCGACAGTCCGACGATCAGGAGCAGTGCGGAGGGTGCATACCCGGCAAGCAGCATCCCTGCGCCTGCGGCCAGACATGCGATCGACACGTGCAATCTGCGTTCGCCGGTGCGGTCGGAGTTTTTTGCCCAGAGCACCATGCCGACGACGGCGACGACATTGGGAATTGCGTTGACGAGGCCTAGTTCGAAATAGCTGAAGCCGAAGTGGCTAATGATCATTGGCGCCCAAATGCCAATCGCGTACAGGCCAGTCGACGTGCCCGCATAAACGAGGGCGAGGGCGAGCACTCGCGGATCCTTCGTGGCCGCCCATACGCTGGATGCCGCACCGGTCGCCTTGGCGGCGCGCTCCCGGTCCATCTCGAGCGTGAGCCACTCACGCTCGTCGGTATCGAGCCAGCGAGCATCTTCAGGCTTGTCGGTCAGGAAGAAGAACGCGATCACGCCGAGCGCGATGGTTGGCGCCGCTTCGAGAATGAAGAGCCATTGCCAGCCATGAATCTGTGCGATGCCGTCCATGCCCATGATGGCGCCGGAGATCGGCGAGCCGATCATGTTCGATAACGGCGCGGCGGTCATGAAGATCGCCGTCACGAGCGCTCGGTGCCGGGCCGGGAACCAATAGCTCAGGTACAGGATGATGCCGGGGAAGAATCCAGCCTCCGCCAGCCCTAGCAAGAAGCGCAGCACATAGAAGCTATATGGACCGCTGACGCTCGCGGTCCCAGCGGAGAGGCCTCCCCACACGACCATGAGCAACGCGATCCACCGCCGCGCGCCGACGCGCTGCAGCGCGAGATTCGACGGCATGCCGAACACGATGTAGCCGACGAAGAAGATTCCCGCACCGAAGCCGAACATCGCTGGCGTGAGCCCGATGTCGTGATTCATCGTCAGGCCGGCGAAGCCCACGTTGACTCGGTTCAGGAAGCTCACGAAGTAGAGCGCGATGATGAATGGCACGATGCGCCATGTAATCTTTTTGACTGTGCGCGTTTCTAGCGCGTGCGCGTCCGGCACGGTGGCGCGTCTGGAAGGCTGGGGCATGGTCGTCTCCCGCCGGCGCGGTCCGCGCGCCGGTCTCGTTATCAGGTTGAAAATTGCGTGGCTCGATGCTGACACGCACGCATGGAGAGCGTGCGTGCGTCCATTTACGACATGCTGCCTTGCTGGGCGGGAAGATCGATGCGTGCCCACGGATTGGCTGCCCAATGCCGCTTTTCAAATGCATCGATCTGGTCGGACTGCCGCAGTGTCATCTGGACCATGTCGAGACCGTCCAGGAACATGCGTTTTTGCCTGGGCGGGATCGAGAACGCGTGGCGCTCGCCCGAAGCGGTCACGACAACTTCGTTCTCGACGTCGATCGACAACTGTTTAGTCTCCGCATGAGCAAGTTCGGCAACGAGTGCATCGACTATTTCCGGCGCGAGCGTCACGAGCAGCAGGCGATTGTTGCCGGCGTTGAAGTAGAAGATCTCGCCGTAGCTCGGAGCGATGACCGCTTCGATACCGGCTTGTTGCAGCCCCCACACGGCGTGTTCGCGGCTCGAGCCACAGCCGAAATTCGAACCGGCGATGAGAATACGTGCGTCGCGATATTCCGGGCGATTCAGCACGAACGTCTCGCGCTGCTGACCGCGGTCGTCGTAGCGCAGGTCGTAAAGCAGTCCACGCGCGAGCCCCGACTTGTCGATGCCGAACAGAAACTGCTTCGGCATGATCTGGTCGGTATCAAGATTGTTGATCGGCAACGGTGCTGCGGTGCCCTGAATGAGACGGCGATCAGCCATGTACAAGCTCCTTGCGAATGTCGACGATATGACCCGCGATCGCGGCGGCAGCGGCCATTGCGGGACTCATCAGGTGTGTCTTGCTACCACGGCCCTGGCGGCCTTCGAAGTTGCGATTGGTCGTCGAAGCGCAGCGCTCGCCCGGCGCCAGGACGTCGTCGTTCATCGCGAGGCACATCGAACAGCCGGGCTGGCGCCACTCGAAGCCCGCGTCGATCAGGATCTGCGCAACGCCTTCGCGCTCCGCCTGGTCGCGGACCATGCCGGAACCAGGAACGACCATGGCGCGAACCGATGCCGCGACCTTGCGTCCCCGCACCATAGCCGCAGCCGCTCGCAGATCTTCAATGCGCGCGTTCGTGCACGAGCCAATGAACACACGATCGATTGGCGTGCCCTCGATGCTTGCGCCGGACGGCAGCGCGATGTAGTCGAGTGCCTTGCGCGCGGTTGCTGCGTCGATGCCGGTTGCCGTGTCGACCTCGGGAATGTGCCCGTCGACGGGAATCGCCTGGTCTGGACTCGTGCCCCACGTAACATAGGGCGCGATTTGCGATGCATCGACACGATGTTCGACATCGAAGAGAGCATCGGGGTCCGAGCGCAGCGAGCGCCATGCGGCCGTCGCGCTTTCGAGCGTCGACGTATCCAGATCGCGCACGCGGGCCCGCACGTAGTCGATCGTCGTGTCGTCCGGTGCAATCAACGCAGCGCGCGCGCCGGCTTCGACCGTCATGTTGCACAGGGTCATTCGCGCCTCGGCAGAAAGCGAAGCGATCGTCGATCCCGCATATTCGAGCGCGAAGCCGCGGGCGCCTTGTGCGCCGATACGGGCAATGATGTGCAGTACCAGGTCCTTCGACGTGGTGCCAGGTGGCAGTACGCCGTCGACGGTGATCCGCATGTCGTTCGCCACGCGATAGACGAGCGTTTGCGTCGCGAGAACGTGTTCGACTTCGGAGGTGCCGATCCCGAAGCCGAGTGCGCCGAGCGCGCCGTAAGTCGTCGTGTGACTATCGCCACACAGCACGACCATGCCAGGCCGGATCAGTCCGATTTCCGGTGCGACGACGTGCTCGATCCCCTGCGCCGGATCGTTCACGTCGAACAGGTGGATGCCTTGCGTGACGCAGTTGCGTGTGAAATTCGCGGCTTGCTTTGATGCGTCGACGATGTCGATCGTGCGGGCGGCAACCGGCACCGCACGCGTCGGGATGACGTGGTCGACAATCCCCATCTGCTGCCGTGGCCGGCGCACGAGGAGGTCTTTCTCAGCGAGTCCGGCGAACGCCTGCGGACTCGTGTACTCGTTCATGATATGCAGGTCCGCATACAGCAGCACATGCTGTTCGTCGAGGCGGTCGACCGTATGTGACGCGACGAGCTTTTGATAGAAGGTGTGCGGCATGGACTCCTCTGGCCGGTTGAATCTGAAGCGTGGGGCGCGGTCATGATCGACCGATGAGCGGGAGTCTAATTCGCCAATTCCGTTATAGAATTCAGTAGAATCTAAACTACTCTTAAATTAAATTTATCAATGGATGCGGTTTCGGACCTCGAGTTTTTCGTCAAACTCGTCAAACATGGCAGCCTGTCGGCGCTCGCGCGGGACGTTGGGGTCACGCCGCCCGCGGTGAGCGCGCGTCTTGCGCAGATGGAGCGGCGCCTCGGTGTGCGGCTACTGAACCGGACTACCCGGCGGCTCAGCATGACGCACGAGGGCGAGCAATACCTGACGACGGGGTCGAAGCTGCTGTCTGCGTTACAGGAACTCGACCGGACCATTTCGAGCAGCAGAGCGACGCCAAAGGGGCTGCTGCGCGTGAATGCGACGTTCGGCTTTGGCCGCCGTCACATCGCCCCGGCCATCGCAGCGTTTCATCGCCAGTATCCCGACGTCGAGGTACAACTCGAGTTGACGGATCGCCCGTTGAATCTCGCCGAAGCGGCGTTTGACGTCGGCGTGCGGTTCGGCGAGATTCCTGATTCGAGGTTGATCGCACGCAAGGTCGCGACGAACCGCCGGATGGTCTGTGCGTCGCCTATCTACGTGCGCGCGAAAGGCGAACCGGATACGCCGCGCGATCTGCAGCGGCATCAATGCATCGTACTCAGGGAAAACGACACGGCCTACGGCACCTGGCATTTCAGCAAGGGGAAGCGCCACGAGACGGTCAAGGTGCACGGTGTGCTGAGCAGCAATGATGGCGAAGCAACGCTCGTTTGGGCGCTTGACGGACAGGGCATCCTGATGCGTTCGGAGTGGGATGCGACCACCTATCTGCAGTCCGGCCGTCTCAAGCAGTTGCTGCCCGATTGGTCGTTGCCACCAGCAGATATCTACGCTGTGTATCCAGAGCGGCTCAATCTGACGGCGAAGGTGACGGCGTTCGTCGAGTTTCTCGAAGGCTTTCTCGGGAAGGGGCCGGGAGCGGGCTGAGATGGCGAAAAAGCCGGTGGTTTTCCGCTCACCTGCGATTTGCACCGCAACCCGGAACACGTCGGTCGAGCCGGCTGGCAATGGACATTTTGCCGTGCGTCTAGTCGGCGTCGTCGACGCGCTTCCAGAATTCGAACGCAGCGGCGCATACGTTGAGCGGCGCGCCCGTCGCGACCAGCAGCCAGAGAAGTAGACGCGCCTTGCGCGGCCCGAGCCACCCTGAAAACAAAGCGCCACGGCGGGCCAAGTCGATTTCTGAACCAGAAAATCCATAGGTGCGCGCCGCCGTCGATCCCGATCCCGTGCGGCTGGCGATGACGATCGGCAGCCGCGGCGCCAGCGCTTCGATGCGCTGTGCTTCGTCATCCGAAACATGCCCTGCACCGTAGGCCGCGATGACGATCCCGTGATATCCCGCGTGGGCGACCGCATCGAGCATCTCACCCGTCTCGCCCAGACATGTCTCGACGAGTGCCACTCGAACCGACAGGTTGGGCTTTGAGAAGCGCTGGGAATAACGCCTTGACGGTGGACGGAAATACTGGGGCACACCTTCGAGCACCATGCCAGCCGACCCCACGACCGGCGACTCGAAGGTTTCGACGGACATTGAGTTCGCTTTGCGCACCCAGCGCGCCTCATGGATCGTGTTGTTCATGACCACGGCTACACCGCGCCCGCGGCTGGCGCTGCACGCCGCGCAGGCCACCGCGGCGAGAATGTTGGCCGGCCCATCCGCGCCCGCAGCCAGCGGCGTGCGCATCGCGCCTGTGACTACCAGTGGCTGTGGATGCGTCCATAGAAGATCGAGCAGGAAGGCGGTTTCCTCGAGCGTGTCGGTCCCTTGGGTCAGGACGATCCCGGCGGCGCCGTCAGCCACCATGCGCTCTGCCCACACTAGACTGTCCAGCACATGCGCAAAGTTCAGCGAAGGGCTGGGTAACTGCAAAAGCGTCTCGGCGTGAATCTGCGCGATGTCAGCCAGACCGGGGACCGCAGCCACCAATTGTTGCGCCGAAAGACGTGGCAGCGCGCCAGCGTCGGCGTTGTCGGCGGACATGCATATCGTGCCGCCCAATGCCCCGACAGCGATGCTCGGATAGTTCATCGAAGTATTCCTTTCGAGTGTTTGGGAAAAAGACCAGCTTGAACCGTAGCTCAAATAGCGTGCAAAGAGTCGGTACCGACGAGGAGCGCCGTATCGCGCCCGGAATCGGTGCGATGCCGAACTTGCACTGCTTGATGCACCTTCCTCGCGCGCACTTGCACAAGTCCCGCGCATCGCGGTGCGCTCTTGCCGATTGAGTAAGTGTCCGCTCGCCCACACGTACTGGATTTACGCATGATGGCACGCTTCGTGCCTATACGCATGTAAATTGCAATTGTTGCAAGTTGCAATTAATCGGCATAGTGGAATCGCAGATCAGCCCGTCGCAAGCGCATATCCGAGATTGGAGCATCTGAACTTCAGCCTGGATGTCCGAAGGCTTACCACTGTATCGACGAGCTTACTGAACACGTCGAAGAGAGTGGCGAGTGGACGCGGCCGCCAATACGGCGCAAGCGCGGCCCGAATTCATTTTGTGTCATTTCTTCCTATTGGAGTGAAGCATGTTGAAGCGATTGTTTACTCGATGCGTGGCTGGAGCGCTGATCGCGAGCGCTGCGACGATGGTGTGTGCGCAGGATGCATCCAAGGTGTTACGAATCGTGCCGCAAGCCGATCTGAAGATCCTCGATCCGATCTGGACCACGGCATTCATCACGCGCGATCACGGCTACATGATCTACGACACCCTGTTCGGGGTGGATGCCAAGGGTGTAGTACAACCGGAGATGGTGGACACATATACGACCTCACCGGACAGCAAGACCTGGACGTTCACGCTGCGCAAGGGGCTCGCGTTCAGCGACGGCAAGCCGGTCACCTCAGCTGACGTTATCGCGTCGATCACGCGCTGGGGCAAGCGCGACGTGTTCGGTGAGAGAATGTTTGCGGCCCTGCAGTCGTTCGATGCGGTCGACGCCAAGTCCTTTCGCATGACGTTCAAGCAACCCTTTCCGATGGTCCTGGACGCGCTAGGCAAGCCGTCGGGCAGCGCCCCGTTCATCATGCCGAAGCGGGTCGCCGATACGCCGGCGGACCAGCAGATCTCTGATTACACCGGTTCGGGCCCCTACATCTTCAAACAGGACGAGTATCGCCCGGGCGCGAAGATCGTATACATCAAGAACCCAAACTATGTGCCGCGATCGGAGCCGGCTTCCGGGACCGCAGGCGGCAAGCATGTCTATGTCGACCGGGTCGAATGGATCGTGCTCAAGGACGCACAGACGCAGGCCAATGCGATTGCGAACGGTGAAGTGGACATGATCGAATGGATGCCCGCCGAGCAGTACGCCGCGTTCAAGAACAATCCGAAGCTGGAATTGCTGAAGCCGACGCCGGCCGGACTCTTCGACCTGCACCTGAATCATCTCGTGCCGCCGTTCAACAACCCGAAGATTGCCCAGGCGGCAATCATGGCGATCAATCAGGAAGCGTTGATGCGCGCGCAACTGGTGAACAAGGATCTGTACCGGACATGTTCCTCGATTTACCCGTGCGATTCGCCGTTGGCGTCGACCGAGACGGCCTATTTCACTGGCAAGCCTCAGTTCGCGGCGGCCCGCAATCTGCTGAAGGAAGCAGGCTACGACGGCAAGCCGGTCGTGCTGATGTATCCGTCGGACTACGCAGTACTGAACAAGTTTCCGCCGGTCATGGCGCAACTGTTGAAGCAGGCCGGGTTCAATGTCGACCTTCAGGCAATGGACTGGTCGACGCTTGTGACGCGCCGAACCAGCAAGGCGCCGGCCGAGAAAGGTGGCTGGAACCTGTTCATTACCGGATGGGCGCCCGGCGACACGATGAATCCCTTGTTCTTCACGCCGCTGACGGGCAATGGGGAGAAGGGCTGGTTTGGCTGGGCCACTGACGACAAGATCGAGCAGCTCAAGAGCGATTACCTTGCCGCCAGCGATCCTGCGCAGCGCAAGAAGATCGCCGCGGCGATCCAACTGGAAACGTACCAGAGCGGGATCCTGGCGCCGTTGGGCGACTTCGATTTCTATTCGGTGATCCGCAAGGGCGTGGTTAGCGGCGTCGTCCCGGCTCAGGTCAACGTGTTCTGGAACATTCGCAAGAGCTAACCGGTGTCGGCGGCTGGGCCGTTCACCGGCCGGTCGCCGTCTCGCAGGGCAACGCAAACCTGTCCATCTGTCAACCGGCTTGGAGCGTAACCGACATGGCTTTCTTTCTTTTCCGACGCGTACTGTCGACGGCGCCAGTGCTGGTCATTGTCGCCCTTATCGTGTTCATGATTCTGCGCCTGACGCCGGGCGATCCGGCTGCGGCGCTCGTCGGAGACAACGGCACTAGCGCGGACATCGCGCGGATCCACGCGAGCCTCGGACTCGACCGGCCGCTGCCAGTGCAGTTCGTTAAATGGACTGGGCAATTGCTGCAGGGCAACCTCGGCGACTCGTACTACATGAAACAGCCGGTAACCCGATTGATTGCGCAACGCATCGCACCGACCGTGTCGTTGTCCGCCCTGACACTGGTGATGACGCTCCTGCTCGCGGTGCCGCTCGGCGTGATCGCGGCCTCGCGGCACGGAGGCTGGCTGGACCGGATGCTGATGGGAGTTTCCGTGATGGGGTTCTCGGTGCCGTCGTTCGTGGTCGGCTACATCCTCATATGGGCGGTCGCCTTGCATGCGAAGCTGTTGCCGGTGCAGGGATACGCACCACTGAGCGCGGGTATTGGTCCGTGGCTCGCGCACCTGATCCTGCCCGCCATTACGCTGTCCATTGTCTACCTTGCGCTCATTGCCCGCGTCACGCGCGCTGCGGTAGCCGAGGCGCTGACCGAAGACTACATTCGCACCGCCCGCGCCAAGGGTATCTCCGAAGCACGCGTGCTGATTCGCCATGCGCTAGCCAATGCCGCGGTTCCGATCGTTACGGTGATTGGCATCGGCATCGGCCTGCTGATCGGCGGAGTGGTGGTCACCGAAACCGTCTACGCGATCCCCGGGCTCGGGCAACTAACGGTCGATGCTGTACTGGCGCGCGACTTCCCTCTGGTACAAGGCATCACGCTGTTCTTTTCCTTTGTTTATGTGCTTATCAACCTGCTGGTCGATATGAGCTATCTGCTGCTCGACCCGCGTATCCGCTATTGAGTGAAAGGACGACTGGACATGAGCGACGATCACGATCCGATGACCCTTGCCGCGCCGGGCGCCATGCTTGCCAACCTGGAGGTGGCGCCGGCCATGCGCTCCCGCACACCGTTGTGGCGCCGCGTGCTGCGGAACTGGTCGGTGCGCCTGGGATGCGGCGCACTGGTGCTTCTGGTCTTCGTAGCTGTCGCCGCACCGTGGCTTGGCACGATCGATCCGACCGCGATGGATCCCGCGAGCGCTAACCTTGCGCCTGGCGTGAGGGCCGAATTCAGTGATCTGTCAGGCGCGACGTTCCAGCACTTCTTCGTGATGGGCACGGACAGTCTCGGCCGGGACACTTGGAGCCGGGTGGTATATGGTGCGCGCGTGTCACTGTCGGTCGGTATCTCGGTGGCACTGCTGGCGCTCACCTTCGGTGCAGTGGTCGGTGTGGCGGCGGGATATTTTCGCCGCCTCGACGATGTGATCATGCGCGCCATGGACAGCTTGATGGCGATTCCCAGCATCCTGTTCGCGATTACGTTGATGGCGCTCTGGCGGCCGACGCTGGTCACGGTGATCGTCGCGATCACGATTCCCGAAATTCCACGCGTCGCGCGGTTGGTGCGCTCGATCGTACTCACCATTCGCGAGGAGCCCTACATCGAGGCCGCCATTTCGTTGGCCACGCCGACCCTCAAGATTCTGTGGCGTCATATTCTGCCGAATGCCATCGCACCGCTGATTGTGCAGGGAACCTACGTGTGCGCGTCGGCGATCCTCGTGGAAGCGATCCTGTCGTTTCTCGGCGTTGGCCTGCCGCCGGATATTCCGACGTGGGGCAACGTCATGGCCGACGGGCGCATGCAGTTCAACCAATATCCTCAGACCGTGCTGTTCCCAGGTGTTTTTCTGGCGCTGACGGTGCTGGCGGTCAACATTCTGGGCGACGGATTGCGTGACACGCTCGATCCGAAATTCAACAAACGGGGGAGCTGACACGATGCGCGATTTCGACTCCAAAACGGCAGCACCCTCCGCCGCCGAGCCGGCCACGAGTGTCCTCGCCGTGAATAACCTCACCATTTCTCTGCCGGGCGGTGCCGACCGCCCCCATGCGATCCGGCATGTCTCGCTCGACGTGCGGCAGGGGGAGATTGTCTGCCTGCTGGGCGAGTCGGGCTCGGGCAAATCGGTGATCGCACAGGCGGTGATGGGCTTGCTGCCAGCGACGCTCAAGGCGGTGGACGGCAGCATCGAACTGCTCGGCGAGGACGTGCTGACAGCAAGCCCGGACCGCATCCGCCAATTGCGCGGCGAGAAAATGGCGATGGTTTTCCAGGAGCCGATGACGGCCCTCAATCCGATCATGACGTGCGGCGCGCAGGTCGACGAGATGCTGGCACAGCATAGCCGTGCCGGCGTCGGTGAGAGGCGTCGGCGCATACTGGAAATCTTCGCCCACGTCAGGCTGCCGGAACCGGAGCGTATCTACGCGTCTTATCCGCATCAGTTGTCGGGCGGACAGCGTCAGCGCATCGTGATTGCCATGGCGCTGATCCTGAAGCCGTCGCTGCTGATCTGCGACGAGCCCACCACGGCGCTCGACGTCACGACCCAGGCCGAGATCCTCAAGCTGATTCGCGAATTGCAGACTGAGAGCGGAACCGCCGTGTTGTTCATCACGCACGATTTCGGCGTTGTCGCCGAGATCGCCGATCGTGTCGTCGTATTGCGGTTGGGCGACATGGTCGAGCAGGGCGCCAAGTTGCAAGTATTGCAGCAGCCGCGCGAGCCCTACACCCGCATGTTGCTGGCAGCCGTGCCCGCGCTGGTGCCGCGCACGCGCCCCCCGGTGGAGAAAGCCTATCCGCTGCTCGACGCGCGGGGGATCGGGAAGACGTATGTGACGGGTTCCTGGCCGGGCCGCAAGCGCAAGGTGCAGGCGGCCAGTGATGTCTCGCTGACGGTGCATCCGGGCGAAACGGTCGGAATTGTGGGCGAATCCGGCTCGGGAAAATCGACTGTCGCGCGCTGCATTGCCCGGCTAATCGAGCCGAGCGCCGGCGATATCTTCGCCGACGGTCGATCGGTGGCCAAGGCGCGCGGCCGCGCGCTATATCCGTTCCGGCGCGGCGTACAGGTCGTGTTCCAGGATCCCTACCGGTCGCTGGATCCGCGCCAGACAGTGGGTGCCTCGATCGTCGAAGGGCCGTTGAATTTCGGCGTGCCATACGCTCAAGCGTGGCAACGTGCCGAAGAATTGATGACACTGGTACGGCTCAGGCCCGATGCGCTGAACCGCTACCCAAGCGAATTCTCCGGCGGCCAGCGGCAACGTATCTCGATTGCGCGGGCGCTGGCCTGCGAGCCACAAGTGTTGATTGCCGACGAGGCGGTGTCCGCACTCGACGTCTCGGTCCAGGCGCAAATTCTCGAATTACTGGACGACATTCAGCAGCGGCTGCGGATCGGCATTCTATTCATTACACACGATCTGCGAGTGGCCAGTCAGATCTGCGATCGGGTCATCGTGATGCGGCGCGGCGAGATTGTCGAGGAAGGGGCGATCCAGGACGTGTTCCTCACACCGCGCCACGAATATACGCAGGCTTTGCTGGCGGCGGCGCCAGGGCGCGGCTTTGCGTTCGGCGCCGCTTGACGCGAGCCATTTGATCACAAAGATTTCCTGAGGTTCTGGTCAGTCATGGCGATGACCCGATACCGTCGATATTTTCAAAGAGACAGCAATGCAAACACCTAAGCGAATCGTCTTCTGTGGCTTCCAGCACGAGACGAATACCTTCGCACCGACACAAGCGGACCTGCTCGCGTTCGAGCGCGGCGGTGGCTGGCCGGGACTGGTGAGCGGCGATGCGGTATTCGAAGCGATTGCGGGCAGAAATATCCCCGCCGCCGGTTTTGTCGATGCAGCACGAAGTGCCGGCCATACGCTGCTGCCGACCCTGTGGTGCGCGGCCAGCCCGTCAGCGCACGTCACCGAGGCAGCCTACGAACATATCGCCGGTGAGATCCTGGCCGGCATTGAGGCAGCGCTGCCGGTCGACGCGGTCTACCTGGACCTGCATGGCGCGATGGTCACGACTCATTTCGACGACGGCGAGGGCGAACTGCTGCGGCGCATACGTGCGCTCGTTGGTGATGCTGTGCCGGTGGTGGGCAGTCTCGATCTGCACGCCAACGTTACCGCGCAGATGTTCGACAGGGCAGACGCGCTGGTCGCATACCGTACCTATCCGCACGTCGACATGGCGTGCACCGGCAAGCGCGCATTTGTGCTCCTTGAGAAGCGCTGGTCGAGCGGTTCACGTGCCGCGCTCGCATTCCGCCGGCTACCGTTCCTCGTGCCGATCTGCTGGCAGTGCACCGACATGCAGCCGGCCGCGCGTCTTTATGCGTTGCTCGAGGAGATCGAAGCGGCGGATGGCGCCGACCTGTCGTTCGCGACGGGTTTCCCGGCGGCCGATTTTCCGGAATGCTCGCCGGTGATCTGGGCTTATGCGAACGATCCCGCCGTTGCCGAAGCGGCGGTCGACGAGTTGACGCGGGCGGCGAACGACGCTGAAGCCGAATTCGCCGGTACCCTGTATTCACCCGACGATGCGGTCCGTTACGCGATCGAACAGAGCCGCGCCGGCAGGCGCCCGATCATCGTGGCGGACGCGCAGGACAATCCGGGTGCCGGCGCGAATTCGGACACCACCGGGGTGCTGCGGTCTCTGATCCGCCAGGACGCGCAGCAGGCCGCGATCGGCCTGATCGTCGATCCGGCGGCCGCCGAAGCGATTCACGAGCGGCGTGTCGGAGAGACGATCCGGCTGTCACTGGGTGGTCATTCCGGCATCCCCGGCGATGCGCCTTACGAAGACGAGTTCCTGATTGAAGCGATCTCGGACGGCAAGATCGACGCGACCGGCCCATACTATGCCGGCTTTCACCTGGATGTCGGGCCGGCCGCCTGCCTGAGGCGCGGCGGCGTGCGTATCGTCGTGGCCTCGTTCAAGGTGCAGATGGCCGACCAGGCGCTGTTTCGCCTCGTCGGCATCGAGCCCGCCACGCAGGCGATCCTGGTCGTCAAGAGCGCGGTGCATTTCCGCGCCGACTTCGCACCGATCGCGGCCGAGATTATCGTCTGCGCAGCGCCCGGTTCAATGCCCATGCGGCTTGAGCAACTGCCGTGGAGCAAGCTTCCCGTCGGAATGCGGCTTGGCGCCAAGGGGCAGCCTTTCGAGCCAGGATGGACGGCCTCGGCGTGCGGCTGAGTTGCGCACCGACACCTTCTATCCTACTTTTTCAGTTACCCACTCGTCACATTTCACCAATCGAGATCGCTACACATGGAAGACTATTTTGTATTCAATGCCGGAAACGTGGTGTTGCAATCCGGTATCACGTTCAGAGATGCCAAGCTCGCCTACCAAACCTACGGAAAGCTGAACGCAGAAAAATCGAATGTCATTCTATACATGACGTCATTTTCCGCGCATCACTATGACATCGAGTGGATGGTCGGTCCGGGCAAGGCGCTAGACACCGACAAGTACTTCGTCGTTATTCCGAATCTATTCGGCAATGGATTGTCGTCCTCGCCCAGCAATGCAACCGAGCCCTTTAGCGGAAACCGTTGGCCGAATTTTACGATTGCCGATAACGTCGCGATTCAACACCAACTCCTGACGCAAGAACTCGGCATCGACGTATTGCAATTGGCGTGCGGATGGTCGATGGGCGGGTTGCAGGCGTATCAATGGGCAGCAATGTATCCGGACATGGTCAGGCGGCTGGTCGTGCTCTGCGGCGCGGCAAAGACCTCGCCGCACAATCAGGTATTCATCGAGGGCGTGCGCGCGACCCTGACGACGGATCCCGGTTTTCAAAACGGAACGTTCGTTGAGCGTCCCGAACGCGGTCTGCGGGCCATGGGCCGCAACTACGCCGCTATGGCGATGTCGCAGACGTTTTATCGTGACGAGGTGTGGCGGCAGGCCGGCTTTTCCTCGCTCGAAGACTATCTCGTGATGTCTTGGGAAGCGAATTTCCTGAAGCGAGATGGCAACAACCTGCTGGCTCACCTATGGACATGGCAGCATGCGAACATCGCGGCCAATTCCAAATATAACGGTGATTTTCACGCAGCGCTGAAGGCGATTACGGCAAAGGCGTTGATCATGCCTAGCGAAACCGATCTGTATTTTCAGGTGGAAGACAACCGTCTCGAGGTCGCGCAAATGCGAAATGCGAGGCTCCTCCCCATTTCGTCGATATGGGGCCATCGTGCCGGGCTGCCGACAGCCAATCTGGACGATGCCGCGTTTATTTCCGACTCGATAACCCGGCATCTCGAGGACTAACGTACCAGACTTGCCGCGGCGGTGCCTTGTGTTTATCTTGCAGTCCTCATCGGCACCGCACGCCCCTACCTCGGTGCTGTTGAGCAACATTGCGGAAGTCGCTGAAGCAGACCCGCGTGCGACTGCAACATGTCGGGCGGGACGTCAAAGGCGTCCCCGGCATGGCAATCATCCGGCCCAACGTGCCCTGATCCCAGGTCGCACGACTCTCTCCGCATGCTTTCGAAACGGGTCATTTCACGCGCGTGGCGTGCTGCCTGACGCAGCAACTTACGCGGCTGTCAGACCGGTGACGCAACAAAGGCAGCTCACACGAACCGGCGGCGTTCTCCATCATCGGCGAGCGTCGAGGACAACATATTGCGCACTGCGACGAAACTGAGTCGGGTGTTTCGGCAGATTGCATCGTCACATCTAAATCGCTCCTTGAGATCGTCGCAACCGTCCGGGTGCGACGAATGCCAATGCTGCGCCCGGAACCGGTGCAACGGTGATATTGCGTCGCGCAGTGCACCTTTCTCGCGCGCATCGCGCATGGTTTCTGCGCATGGCAGAGTCTGCATCGCGGTATGGAAAACGCCTGATTTGTCGATGAATACGGGTTTTGCCGGGACGTGGCACACTTCGTGCAAATCAAAGTCACATGTAAATGACAATTATTGGAAATTGCAACTATATCGACGCGATGTAAACGCACTGGCAGATTGTTGATAGGTGACGTTTCCAGGGCTGGGTCATCTGAACTTACGTTTCGATGTACTGAGCGCGTTGTCCAGCAGCGTGGCGTCGGATCTTCAGGAAAACGCGCTGCCTGAGTCATTTCGTGTCACTTATTCGTACGGAGTTGAAGCATGAGCACCCAGAATTTCGGCGCCGGCACCCGCGCCCCACTTGTCCTTTCACTACACAGCCGCTGGTGGCAATTATTGTGCGGCCTCGTATGCGCGATGGTCGCGTCCAATCCGCAATACATCTGGACTTTGTTGACGCGACCGCTGACAGCGCAGCTCGGCGTGTCGCTGCCGAGTCTGCAGGTCACCTTTTCCATCCTCATTGTCTGCCAGACTTTTCTGTCGCCGCTCGAGGGCTATTTGATCGAGCGCTTCGGGCCGCGCTGGTTACTGGCCGCGGGTGGCGCGATTACGGGGCTTAGCTGGGTACTGACGAGCCGCGCGGAGTCTCTGCTGTCCATTTACCTCTGCTATGGCGTTCTCGGGGGAATCGGTGTTGGCATTGTCGTGGTCGGCACGATCGGTCTGATGGCACGCTGGTTCCCAGACCGTCGCGGTTTTGCGATAGGCGTGGTGATGGCGGGCTTCGGCATGGGCGCGATGCTCACGACATTTCCGATCACCAATAGCATCGCCAAGTACGGCTATCAGCATACGCTGGTCGTCTATGGCGTGATCCTCGGCGTGATCGGCATACTTGCCGCGCTCGGCATGAGGCTGCCGCCTCCCGGCTACATGGCGGACTGGCGGCCGCAGAGAGCCGCGGCCGCCATACCCGACACGCGGCCCAGCAACATGCTGCGCACGCCGCTGTTCTGGCTGATGTTTGTGATGATGTCGATGATGGCGACCTCCGGCCTGATGGTGACTTCGCAAATGGCAGTCTTCACGCGAGATTTCGGCATGGCGGGAGTCACCGTGTTCGGCCTCGCCGCGTTGCCGCTTGCGTTGACGATCGATCGCGTGGCGAATGGCGTGACGCGGCCTATGTTCGGATGGATCTCCGACCTGATCGGGCGCGAGCATACGATGCTGATCGCGTTCGGGATGGAAGCGATAGCGATGGCCTTATGGCTCACATCGCGGCACGACCCGTTGTTGTTCGTGCTGCTGTCGGGCGTCGTTTTTCTCGGCTGGGGCGAGATTTTTTCGCTGTTCCCTTCGACGCTCACGGACACCTT
Source organism: Paraburkholderia sp. RL18-101-BIB-B (assembly GCF_046026985.1). Taxonomy (NCBI): domain Bacteria; kingdom Pseudomonadati; phylum Pseudomonadota; class Betaproteobacteria; order Burkholderiales; family Burkholderiaceae; genus Paraburkholderia; species Paraburkholderia sp. RL18-101-BIB-B. Next base: position 91,754 of record NZ_JARESV010000016.1, on the reverse strand, counting down.
TGGCAGCAAGCATGCGATCGTCAACTACGCGTGCCTGTCTTATGCGCAAGGTATCGGTTCGATCCTGGGCGGACCGGTGGCGGCGCTACTCCACGAGCATACGGGCGGTTGGGACGCGGTGTTCGGCACGGCAATCGCATTGGATAGTTGTACCGCGGTGCTCGCGATCGCCGCACTCAGGCCGATGCGCCGCGCGTGGTTTGCCCGCGCTTCCAGGCGCTCGTAATGCAATGGGCCACGTCCAGCCTGCCAATAATCTCGCCCACGTGAATCTGCGCGGATGCCGCACCGCCTCGTCGATTCTCTGTTTTTTCGTCTCCTTGATTTTCCACTGAAAGGGATTAAATTCCGATGGATAGCGACCTGATCGACCTCATGATGAAGTGGCGGCACGCACTGCACTCCTGTCCGGAAACTGCGTTCGAGGAGGTTGCAACCGCGGACCTCGTCGCTGGCGTATTGCGACAGTATGGCTTCGAGGTACATGCCGGCATTGGCCGGACCGGTGTGGTGGGCACCATGACCCGAAGCGCGGGGCCTGCCATCGGCTTGCGCGCCGACATGGACGCGCTGCCGATCGCTGAAGCCAATAGCTTCGCGCATCGATCGCAACATGAAGGCAAGATGCATGCGTGTGGCCATGACGGCCATACTGCAATGCTGCTCGGCGCCGCCGTTTCGCTGAGCCGCGACTCCAGTTGGCGCGGTACGGTGCATGTGATTTTTCAGCCAGCAGAAGAAGGGCCGGCGGGCGGCGGCAGGATGATGGTCGAAGACGGACTCTTCGAGCGCTTTGCGTGCGATGCCGTGTTCGGTTTGCACAACTGGCCGGGCATCCCGCGCGGACATTTTGCGATCAACGACGGTCCGATGATGGCATCGTTCGACACGTTCGAGATTGTTGTCGACGGCAAGGGTTCGCATGCAGCGATGCCGGAGGAGGGGAGCGACGTGCTGGTGTGTGCCAGCCAGATTGTCACCGCATTGCAGACGATCATAAGCCGACGAATTTCCCCGAAGGAATCAGGCGTCGTTAGCGTCACGCAAATTCATGGTGGCGAAGCGTGGAACGTATTGCCTGACCGTGCAGTCATTCGCGGCACCGTCCGCTGTTTTTCAAGCGCTGTGCAGGAACGGATCCGCGCGTCGATCGGCGAAATCTCCTCGGGTATTGCGCGGGCACTGGGCGCAAACGCGACGCTCGACTATCGCTACGCGTATCCGGCCACCGTCAACAGTGCCGTTCAAGCCGACCTTGCGGCCGCAGCCGCTGAGGCGACCGTCGGCACTTCCGGCGTGCGGCGAGGTTGTGTGCCTTCAATGGCCTCGGAAGATTTTGCGTTCATGCTGCACGCAAGGCCCGGCGCGTATATCTGGATGGGTGTTGACGAGGCGACTCCGGCAGCACCGCTCCATAATCCGCATTACGATTTCAACGATGCCGCACTTGCGATCGGTGCGAGTTATTGGGTGAATCTCGTCAAGCTGTTTGGTGCCCGGTAAAGGACCCTCATGCAATCTGCCAACCTCCAGCATGCTGTGCAATTCGCGATCGATCATGAAACGCCCTGGGACCGCGAGGTCGATGGCGTTTGGGGCGTACATCCGGACGACCCGCCACCCTGGAACCGGCTGCTCGGACCGGTGCATGGACGTGGCCCGGTGTCCGGCGTCATCACTCGGGCCGGCCGCCCGCTAACTTCGTGGGGCGAACCTGATCGTGCCGACCTGACCTTTAGCATCGCCAAGACTTATCTGGCGCTGCTGGCCGGTGTTGCGCACGATCGAGGCCTGATGCCCGATGTCGACGAGCCGGTGCACGTGCGCGTGCCTGGTATCGGCTTTGATGACGAGCACAACGCGAGCGTGACCTGGGCGCATCTTCTGCAGCAGACGAGCGAATGGCAAGGCGTGTGTTTCGGCTTGCCCGACGAGGCCGACCACTATCGATACGTCAAATTCGGCAAGGAGCCCGATGGGAAAAAAGGGGAGCGGCGGTCGTTACGGGCTCCCGGTACCTACTGGGAATATAACGACGTGCGCATCAATCAGCTTTCGCTGGCGCTGCTGAACCTGTTCCGCCGCCCGGTGCCGGAGGTGTTTCGAGAAGCGATTATGCGGCCACTCGAAGCGAGCGAGAACTGGCAATGGGTCGGTTACGACAATGCCTGGGTGGAGGTGGGTGGGCAGCGCGTGCAGTCGGTTCCGGGCGGCACGCATTGGGGTGGCGGCCTGTCGATCAGCGCCCAGGACCAGATCAAGGTGGCTCACCTGTTGCTGGGTCAGGGCAGCGTCAACGGCCAACAGGTAGTCTCCAGCGATTGGCTGCAGCGCATGTTGACACCGTGTGCGATCGCACCGTTCTATGGCTACCTGGTCTGGCTCAACCATGAGCGCAGCGTATTTCCGAGCGTGCCGGCGTCCAGCTACTTCGCAATCGGTGCGGGCGGTTCGTTCACCTGGATCGAGCCCGAACGCGAGCTGGCGGTGGTGGTGCGTTGGCTCAATCCGGCGCATGCCGACGAATTTTTCGGTTTGGTGCTCAAGGCGATTGACGAAGGGGTGAGGGGTTAATCTGTGTCCATCCACTTGCCGCACAGGCATCGTGCGTGCTTGCCCCACTCGTGCGCATTGCGTTACGCTCGTGCCGTTTGGCAAGCGCCCGGCTTGTCCGCACCTTGGGGGTTTCCGCACGGTGGTATGTTTCGTGCACGAAACTCGTGAAATTTAAAAGTTGCAGTGTGCAACTGAATCAAAGTAGCCGAATGGGAGGACAGCATGTCGAAGGCGCCGTATCCAAGACTGGAACATTTGAACTTCCGCCTCGATGTACTGAGCGAGTTGGCCAAGGGCGTGGCGTCTGGCCTTTACGAAGCCGAATGTGACGTAACCCTTCGTGACCTGCGCGTGCTGCGTTTCGTCGATATGCAGCCGGGCATTTCCCTCGGCCCGCTGATTGAGCTGACATACCTAGAAAAGACGCTGGTTTCGAAGCTGGTCACTACGCTAGCAAATCGCGGCTTGCTGACGCGCTCTACCGGCACGACGGATGCACGTGTCATCAACCTGAACTTGACCAGGAAAGGCAAGGCGATTGTCCGCAAGTGCGACCGGATCGGCAAGATCTTCGACGAACAGCTCATGTCCGTTTTGTCAGCAGAGGAAAAGCGAGTGCTTTTTGACTGCATCAACAAGCTGACGGAACACGTTGAGGAGGGCGGCGAATGGACGCTCCCGGCGACACGGCGCAAACGCACAGCCTGAATTGAGACGCCGGGGCGAGTATAGGTTGCCACCGCTCGGGCAGACGATCGGCAGCATGTGGCGGACGCCGGTTGCCACGCCCGCGCGCTATCCGTGCTATCGCAATGCGGTCCGCGTATGGCCACTCACCTCCCGGCCTGCATCCGGGTCTATGCCGATAAAGTAGAAGACCGAGATCAGCACCAGCACAGCCACTAGCAGGAAGGCGACCCGGAAATCAGCTAGTGAGAGTTGGGCGTGATTTCCATGAACCAGGACCGCAGCGTGCAGCGCTATCGCACCAAATGCGATGCCCAGACCGATTGTCATCTGCTGAACCATACTGAAGAATGTGCTCGCTGAGCTCATTCGCGCCGGCGGAACGTCCGCAAACGCGAGCGTGTTGATGCTTGTGAACTGCATCGACCGGCACAGGCCGCCCGCGAGCAACACCAGCATGATCAGCGCGCGCGGCGTGTCCGGCGAAAGCAGGCTGCACAATGCGATTGTCACTGCGGTAAGCACCCCGTTGACGATCATTACCTTCCGAAAGCCAAAGCGTTTGAGGATCGGCGTGGTGACAGTCTTCATGCCCAGATTGCCAGCCGCGTACGCGAGCACCAGCAAACCCGCAGCGAATGCATTCAAGCCGAAGCCCAGTTGGAACAGCAGCGGTAACAGGAAGGGTGAGACGCTGACCGACACGACATATAACGAACCGCCGTCAAGGGTCACGCGGAACGTCGGAATTCGCCAGGGCGAAAGATCGATCAGGGGGTGTTCGGCGCGGCCGAAATGCCGTATGGCCAGGACTGCAGCGACCAAGCCGCAGATCAGCGCGCCGGCCGTGATGCGCCAGTCGCTATGCAGTTGCCCGATCAGGACCATGCCGTACATCAGGCACGTCAGCGCAATACCGCTCAGCACGAACCCCGGCACATCGAACGGACGGCGGGTGGGTTCGCGGTAGTTCGGAATGAATAGGGCGGTTAGCGCCAGACCCACCAACCCGATCGGCACGTTTAGCAGAAAGATCCAGCGCCAGTTGAAATAGGTCGAGATAAACCCGCCCAACGCTGGACCCAACACCGGTGCGGCGAGGCCGGGCCACGTGATATAGGCTATCGAGCGCATCAGGTGACGTTTCTCGGTGCTGCGCAGCACGGCGAGGCGGCCTACCGGCACCATCATTGCGCCGCCGATTCCCTGCAGGATCCGCGAGATCGTGAATTCGACGAGGCCGCTACTCATCCCGCACAATATGGAGGCGCCGGTGAACACGATGATCGCGCCACCGAACACCGAACGTTGCCCAAATCGGTCGGCCACCCATCCACTGATCGGAATGAAGACCGCGAGCGCCAGCAGATAGGCAGTCATGCCGATACTCAGGCTCACGGACGTGACGCCAAACGTGGCGGCCATGTGGGGCAGTGCGGTCGCGATCACCGTCGCATCCAGGTTCTCCATGAAATAGGCGCTGGCGACGATCAGCGCGATGATGACTGGCTGGCGGCTTGACAAAGACATGGGCGGAGAACGGAATTCGGGTTGTGCGACATGCCCTCAAGCGCGTCAGATTGTGGCGTTTGCAGCGGGTGGTAGTCGAAGATGGGGTTCGCCTCGCGGTAGCCTGAGATAATGCATGGCTGCGCCCGGGTGCGTGGCGAGACTGTTCCCCGTACCCGGACGATATACTCTACCAAACCATAAGTCGTCATGTGAAGACTTATTTTTCGAAAGCGATGGACCGAGGAGCATCATGAAGGCCAAACCCAGCGATGTTGCAGATCCGGGCAGCAAGACCGTAGCGGGTCGCGCGCCGATCAAGCGGCCAATGAGGAAAGCACCGCAGCGTCTGCCACGCGCCGAGCGTCAGGCGCGCGTGTTGGAGAAGGCCGCCGAATATTTCGCCGAGCACGGCCTGAACGCGCAGACTCGCGCGATTGCCGAGGCCTGTGGCGTGTCGCAACGTTTGCTGTATAGCCTGTTCCCCAGCAAGGCCGCGTTGATCGACGAAGTTTACAAGCGTGAAATTGTGGGGACCTTCAAGGCGATGTGGTTTGTTCAACTGAAAGACCGCAGTGTGCCCATTGAAAGCAGGCTCAATACTTTCTATCGCGACTACTACGATACCCTTCTGACGCGGCAGTGGCTTCGCCTGTTCCTTTACTCTTCGCTTGAAGATCTGCAAATGGCGCCGACGTACACGAATGCTGTCGTGACGCACGCGCTTGAGATCATTGTCACTGAGACGGCGCACGAATTGGGACGCGGCGTACCGGCCGATCCGGCTCATCTGACCGAGGTGGGCTGGCTGCTGCACGGCGCGGTGTCCCACCTTGCGATTCGCCGCCGTATTTATTCGAACGACAACGCCACGCCCAGCGACGCGGTGATTGCGATGCACGTGCGCGCCTTCCTCACGAGCGCGCCAGCGCTGCTTCCGGCGCTGGAAAGCACCTGAGCGCGAGGCGCTGGCGGCGTCACGTAGGTTGGTGCACCATCTTCGTCCTGTCAGCGGCGTTGAACATGGAGTCGATCGACCGCTTTTTCTCCTCATCGGCTATGGGAGCAACTAACCGCTCGCCGGCCACGCGGCGCGCACCAAGGCCGTCAGCTGATAGTCGCACGTGGTGGAATTACCGGGTGCGCATAGCGCGGTACGAGGCCAGTTCGTTCGAGCTGTTGCAACGTCTTTGTCGGTATTTTCTGGCTCACGCCGCTCACCTCGTCGCGTAACCGCGAAAAACGCATCGCGCCGTGCGTGCCGAGTACATCGATTGCGAGGTCGTGCATCTGTCGGCGATCTGCTCGATGATGTTGCGTGCGAGATCATCGAATTTCTTTTGCAGGTTGCTATCGTCGTGAAGGCCGTCGTAGCAATTAGTTTCCGTGAGGAAAGTATGAAACCGTCAGGTGCCTTCTTGCGATTGCTGGATGTGACTGAAATAATCGGTGCGCATGTCAGACCGACGGACACGGCTCCGTCTTTCAGGCTGCATCTGGCACTGACGCAGCGTTTCAAGCAGAGAACATCGCATGACTATTGAAACAATCGCTATTGAACGTTTGTCGAACCGGTAACGCGCGTCGGCCTGGGCACCTGGGAAATTGCCGAATGGATGTGGGACGGCACCGATGAGAAAGATTCGAACAAGGTGATTCGTCGGCGCTCGCGGCTGTGCGTTCAATCAAAGATTGCCGCAACGCCGCTAAAGCATGGACTAGATGTCTGACGTTATTCTGTGCGTACGCGCGGCCATCTAATTTTTCGACATATTGAAAATAGTATGGAGTAGAAATTGTTTAATTTTTTTGATATTCAGAAAATTATCAGCAAATTCCCCGACGATGCGGATAGCACAATCGTCGACACCTACCTCACCGACGAACCGTCTGCAAGCTCAAGACTCTTTCGTGTTTACTATCCGATACCTCGCCACTACCACGAAACGTGTGAAGAACATCTGTACCTCCTGACCGGCAAGGTCACTTTTGTGATCGAGGACGAGGCGCCCCGCGTCCTTACCGCCGGCCAATTGGTCACCTTTGAGCGGAACACCGTGCACGCAATCAGTGAGATTCTAGAGTCACCGGCGGTCTTTTTTACAGTAGATGCTCCGCGTCGTGTGCCGACCGATGTTGTGTATGTGAATCCCGATGACGCAAATATTCGACCTTTTGTGACTCACCTGGAAGATATCTAAAGGTTGACGCCTGGTGGAGACAAACGGCGTCCCATCGCGAACTGGGGTAGTCGCCGGCACTCGCGCTCGTCCTCACCCGAAAACGATAGGCGCCATCAAGGCCTCGCCAACCCCTTGCGAGGCCTGCCAAGCAGATTCAGGGTCACGCGTCGCATTGTAGTGCCATCGGGTTTCCACACAACCCGGCTGCTTCGCCGTCACCCTGTCAAGGCCCGTTGATTGCGGTGAACGGCCATTTACCCCGACTTCGATCGCAATTTTTCAGGCGTGCACCCGTGCTGACAAGACCGCCTGCATATGTCCTACTGATTTCGTTTCTTTTCGCTCTGAAATCCTTCCCGCAATGCCTCAATCAACGCCTCGCCTGCCGGCTGTATGGCACGTCCCTTGGCTCGCGTGATTGAAACCGTCCGATAAAGGCCGTCGGGCGCGACGCGCGCGGTGCCCAGCGCGGTCATGTCAAACATGGAAAGCATGCCCACAGGCATGAACGTCACGCCGAATCCCGCCTTGACGAGGGCCAGCACCGAGATCGCGTTGTGTGTCTCGAACGAAGGATGAAATGGCAATGCTTGCGCCGCGTAGGCGTTGGCAAGCATTTCGCGAGTCGCGGTTTCGCGCGGCAGCGTGAGCAAGGGGTACTTCGACGTCTGAGCAAGCGTGACCGTATCAGTCTGCACGAGTGGGTGGCCCTTCGGAGCAACGAGCACGAACTCCTCATCACTCAGCGGCTCGCAATCGAATCGGTCATCCGCATCGGCAGACGGCGTCACGGCGAAGTCGATTTCCCCGATGTGTACGCGATCCAGCGCACGACCGAGTAGATCATCGTGCAGCACGACTTCAATACCCGGCCAGCGTGCCCGGAACTGTTGAATGATGGAAGGGAGGAGCGCGCTGGCGATGGTCGGCGTCGCACCTAGCACAACGCGCCCGCGCTTGAGACGGGATTCGTCCCTGAACTCCTGCGCAAGCATGCGGAGTTCGACCATTGCCTGCTCCGCTCGAGCGACGAACCGTTCGCCGTGGCTCGTGATCGTGACCCTGCGCGTCGTGCGATTGAAGAGCTTTACGCCGAGCACGTCCTCTGCGTGACGTACGCGAGCCGACACCGACGGCTGTGCAATACCCAGTGCGGCGGCGGCGGCGCGAAACGATCCATGCCTGGCCACCGCGAGAATGGCCTCGATGTCGCGCGGTCCGATATTGATAGGATTCATCGATCAATTTATAGAATAAAAAGCCTTTTTCTGTCAATCGTCCATTCCTAGAATGCCATTACCGGTTAGCGCGATTCGCGCGCCGCAGCAAAACAGCGCGCCGATTGCGATCGGGCACGCTCAGGAGACGAGACATCATGCATTCCACACCGCCCGTTGCGGGGCGCACACAGTCGCAGGCGCTCGCGGCTTTCGCGTTGCAATTCGAGACTTCGTTGGTTCCCGACACGGTTCGCGATAGTGCGCGCGATCATTTCCTCGACACGCTAGGCGTCGCGCTCGCGTCGTCTACGTTCGGATTCGGCAACGCCGTGCTTGCCGCTGCACGTGAACTGGGATCCGGCGGCGATGCTCGCGCAATCGGTTCGGGCGCGGTATTGCCAGCGGCTTCCGCCGCGCTGGTCAACGGTACGCTCGCGCACGGACTCGACTACGACGACACGCACATCGGCGCGATCTATCACGCAAGCGCACCGGCGCTCGCAGCGGCGCTGGCGGCCGGACAGGCGGTGCACGCATCCGGGTCCGACGTACTCGATGCATACCTGATCGCGCTGGAGATCGGCTGCCGTCTCGCCGGCGCGGCACCGGGCGAGTTTCATGCGCACGGCCTGCATCCGACAGCGCAATGCGGCGTATTCGCCGCCGCCGCGGCCTCTGCGCGGTTAAGGCGCAGCGAACCTGGCGAACTGGTCTCGGCATTCGGTCTGGCCGGAAGTCAGGCCAGCGGCATTCTGGAGATCGGCCGGAGTTGGCTCAAGCGGCTGCATCCAGGCTGGGCTGCGCACGCCGGCCTAGTCGCGGACTCACTCGGGCGTGCCGGATTTCTCGGACCGGACACGGTCTTCGAAGGGCCGCATGGCTTCTACGCCGCTCACATTGGACACGTTCCGGAAGATGAGTCTCTGCCTGCTCACCGGCTCGGCGAATGCTGGCATGCATCGGATATCGCGCTCAAGCCGTATCCGTGCTGCCACTTCATCCACGCGTTCGTCGACGCGGCGCTGGCGGTGCGCCACGACGTGGTGATCACGGACATCGAGCGTATCGATTGCCTGTTGAGCCGCGATCTCCAACATCTGGTCGCCGAGCCGAGGGAGCACAAGATTCGCCCGGCCGCCGTCTATGAGGCATTGTTCAGCGTGCCGTACACCGTGGCATTGGCGCTCGTCAAGGGACGCGTCGATCTTGCTGCGTACTACGATGAACCACTTGATGACGCCCACGTACTGGCAGTTGCGGCCCGCACGCATTGCGTCGACGACCCGAAGAGCGACTACCCGAAACATTTCCCCGGTGAAATCCGCATCGTTCTCAAGAACGGCCGCGTCCTCGAGCATCGCGAAGCAAACAGCCTCGGCGCGCCTGAACGTCCGCTTTCGCGCTTGGCAGTCGAAGAAAAGTTCATAGCGAATGCTTCGCGCGCACTCGGCCGGAACGTGCGCAACGCGTGATCGAGGCCGTCCGGAATCTCGACGACATGCCCCGGATCGACGAGTTGCTCGAACTTTGTACCACTACTCCAGAGAAGCAAGCATGAATACGAAGCGCATTCCACATGGCCTGATGTATGAAGACTTCGAACCTGGCAGACGGTTTCGCCACCACTGGTCCCGCACGTTCAGCGACGCCGATGCCACCACGTATAGCGCGATGACGATGCAGTACAACCCGATCTACTTCAGCGCGCCGCATGCGGCGGCCGCCGGATATGACGGTATCCCCCTTCATCCGATGTTTGTTTTTGCGACGACAGTTGGACTGTCCGTAGAGGATCTGTCGGAAGCGGGCGGCCCGTTCCTCGGTGTGGACGATGTCGTTTTCCACCAGACCGTGTACCCGGGCGACACAATCTGCGCACTGTCGGTAGCGACGAGCCGCCGTGCGACCGAGTCTCGTCCCGGCTGGGGCGTCGTGGAATGGCATACCACGGCGCTCAATCAGCGCGGCGAGACGGTGATCGAATTTCGGCGGCGCAATCTCTCGCGGATGCGTTCGATTCCGCAACAGGTGGTTAGCTAACCGGTCAGGTCGGACGGTTCAATGGGAAGAGCAGAGATGAAAATAGATAGCATTACTGAATTTACGGATGAGCTTCGCGAACTGCAGCAGGCAACACGCGACTTCGCCGAAGCTGAAATCGCACCCGTGGCGCAGAAGCTTCACCTGGCTGACGAGGAAATTCCGGACAGCCTGCTGGCGAAGATGCAGGAGATGGGTTTCTTCCGCGTGCTCGCATCACCCGAGTATGGTGGATTGGGGTTGGGCGCGCGCGCCGTGGCACTCGTTACGGAGGAACTTAGCCGGGCCTGGTTCAGTGCAGGTGCGCTTCCGGCGCGCAACTGGGGACTTGGCGTACTGCTCGAAAGGTTCGGCACGCTCGAGCAAAAGAAAAAGTGGCTGCCTGGAATCGCATCTGGTGAACTGCAGGCGGCGCACTCGGGCACAGAGCCGGAGGCCGGCTCGGATGCAGCGAACATCAAGACGACCGCAACCTTGCGCGACGGACGCTACGTGGTCAGCGGCACGAAGCAATGGTGCACGCACGCCAACCGCGCGGACCTGATCTCGCTCTTTTGCCGCACGGGGCGGGACGCCGGCAAGCACGGCGGCATTAGTTTGCTGCTCGTCGAGAAAACCCGCGGTGAGCAGTTCGTGCCGCCGACGCTGACCGGTAGCCGGATCGAGACGATCGGCTATCACGGCATGCACAGCTACACGCTCTTCTTCGATGACCATGAGATTCCCGAGGAGAACCTGCTGGGCGGTATCGAAGGGATCGCATTCAAGCAGTTGATGGCGATCTACGAGCTCGCTCGCTTGCAGTTTGCGTTTCGCTGCATCGGCCTCGCTCGGGCGGCATATGAAGCAGCGCTCGAGCATAGCCGCAACCGCGTGCAGTTCGGCCAGTCCATCAGCCAGTTCCAGGCGATACGCCACAAGCTGGCCGACATGGCGACGCAGATCGAGGCGGCTCGCCAGCTAGGCTACATGGTCGCACGGAAGATGGACGCGGGTTGCCGCGTCGATCTCGAGGCCGGCATGGTCAAGCTCTTCGCATCGGAGATGGCCCACAAGGTGTGTCACGACGCCGTGCAGATACACGGAGGGATGGGCTTCGCGGTCGAGAGCCCCGTGAATCGTTACTGGCGAGATTCTGGTCTCTGCACCATCGGCGAAGGCACCAGTGAAATCCAGCGTGAAGTCATTGCGCGACGACTACTCGGAGAGAGGTGAACATGAGTCACGGTACCTACTTCGACGACTTTAACGTCGGCGAAACATACGAGCACACCAGGGGGCGCACGGTCACGAACTACGACAACTATGCGCTGACCCATCTGTCGATGAATACGGCCGAAGCCCATTTCAATCTGGTCTATAGCCGCCAGGCGCTGGATGGACGGTTCTCCGAGCGCATCGTCGCCGGCCCGTGCACGCTTGGTCTTGTCATCGGCCTGACAAGCCAGGACATGAGCGAAAACGCGTTTCTGGATGTCGGCCTGACGGCCTTGCGCTTGCCTAATCCGGTCTTTGCCGGCGATACGCTCCACGCGAGAAGCGAGGTGTTGAACCTCACCGACGACCGGCCCGACAGCGGCCTTTTGCGCTATCGCTTCAGCGCAACCAACCAGGATGGCAAGACTGTCGCCGAAGGCGAGCGTACGGTACGTCTTAAGAAGCGTTCGGCATGGGCTCACAAGGACGAAACCGTGATGCCCGGTCACGACATGGGAGAGCAATCGTGAGCGCTGCATTGTCGGGAATTACCATCGTGGACCTGACGCAGGGCGTGTCGGGACCCTTTGCCACGCGTCTACTCAGTCAGATGGGCGCGCGCATTATCAAGATCGAACGTCCCGGTACGGGCGATCTCATTCGTTACTGGGACGACATTGTCCACGGTATGTGTTCTGGGCATGCATGGGTCAACCCGGGCAAGGAGAGTGTGGCATTGGACCTGAAGAGCGAAAGCGGGCGCGACATTCTCCACCAGTTGATCGAGCGCGCAGACGTGCTCATCGAAAACTTTGTTCCAGGCACGGTTGACGCATGGGGTCTGAACTACGAAAAGGTCAAGTCGATCAAGCCGGATGTCATCTATTGCCACATCTCCGGCTTCGGTCAGGAGGGACCGTATCGCGACCGGGCTGCGCTCGATCTGATCGTGCAGGGCGAGGCAGGTCTCATCATGACCAATGGCACGCCCGAAGCGCCATCGAAAATTTCCGTGTCGCTCTGCGATATTGCCGGCTCGATGTACGCGACGATCGCCATTCTCGAAGCGCTGTTTCACCGCGAGCGAACGGGGCGAGGGCAGGACATTCAGATTTCGCTTCTCGACTCGGTGCTCACGTGGACTGGCTATTTCCCGTACATGGTCTGGTACGGCAATACGCTGCCGAAGCGCGTCGGTCTGCATCATCACACGATGGCGCCGTACGGCCCGTATCCATGCGGAGACGGGCGCATGGTGATCGTGGCTGCCGGCGGCGGTCATGTGGAGATGTGGCGCAAGTTCTGTCAGGCGATCGATTGCCCGGACATGGTCGACGACGAGCGATTTGCTACCAACGCATTGCGCCTCGCCAACCGTAACGCGCTCGACGAGCGAATTTGCCAGGCGATCGGCACTAACGAGCGCGCGTACTGGCTGGAGCGCTTCCACGCCTTTGGCATTCCGGCCGGCGCCATGAACGATCTCGGCGAAGCGCTGGATCATCCGGCCATTAAGGCGCGGGACCTGATCAAGGAAGTGGACAGCGCGGTGGGCAAGGTCAAGGTGTTCGACTTCCCGCCACAGTCGTCGGAGCTCGAATCGGTCAACAGGCTCGGCCCACCCGCACTCGGCGAGCATACGGCGCGGGTGCTGGCGGAACTCGGCATCGACGCCGCGACGATCGAAACGCTCGAGTCGGCCGGCGTCGTGCAATGCGCCGCGTCGACGAAGGAGAAGTCTCATGTCTGATTCATCCGCGAACGACGCGACACTCGAGTTGGCGCGCTTTGCCGCAACGACCGGATTGGAAAGTGTGCCATCGGTCGTATGCAACCGCCTCAAGGATTGTCTGCTTGATTTCATCGGCAATGCCGCGTACGCGGCCGTCAATGCGGAGAGCAGCGCCGCATTCCGCGCGGGCGCCACGGCGTTGCAGGGCGCGAACGACGACTCGACCGTGATCGGTGACACGCAGGGATATTCCTACCTGCAGGCTGCCTTGCTCAACGGCGCGTTCGCTCATACGCTCGATTTTGACGATACCAACGTATGGGGCTGCCTGCACCCCGGTGCGCCAGTGATCGCCGCCGCGCTGGCGGAGGCCGAGCGCATCCATGCCACGGGGAAACGATGGCTTGCTGCTCTGGCAGTCGGTTACGAGGTCGCGACGCGTGTCGGCGCGGCATTGGGCGATACCGCTTACGATCGCGGCTTTCACATTACGGCGGTCGCCGGGATCTTCGGCGCGGTCGCGGCCCTGGGCCGATTGCGTGGCGTCGATTCTGGCACGCTTGCCAGCGCGTTTGGTATCGCTGGGAGCAAAGCGGCGGGCTCCATGCAGTATCTCGCGAATGGCTCGTGGAACAAGCGCCTGCATCCAGGCTTTGCCGCGCACGACGCGTTACTTGCGCTCGCATTTGCGCAGGCAGGCGTGGTCGGTGCCGCTGCGCCGATAGAAGGTCGATACGGACTACTTGCAGGGTATACAAACGACGCGACGCCTTCGGCGCTGACGGACCGTCTCGGTCAGTGGTGGCCGTCGGGCGATACGGCGATCAAGCCCTTTCCGTCCTGTCGCTTCAATCACGGTGCAATCGAAGCCGCGTTGCAGCTACATGAACGGCTCGGTACCGGCGCGCGCAAGCGTATCGAGGCTGCCTTACGCGAGGGGACGCGGCTCGAGGTGCGTCTGTCGCCCAAAGCCGCGCAGATTGTCGGTGAGGCATCGCCAAACAAGGTACATCCGCGCAACATCGTCGATGCGCAGTTCAGTGTGTACTTTCAGGTTGCGGTGGCGCTGCTGGACGGAAGCTGCAACTGGCAGAGCTACGAGCGCATTGATGCGGCGGACGTCGCAGCGTTGTGCTCGGCCATCCATGTCGTGATCGACGGGCAGTCGCCCGTCGTGGGCGCGGTGTTGTCGTTCGCCGGGCACGTGGTCCGTGTCGATGAGCCGCTCGGCGAACCGTCGCGGCCCTGCGACGGCGCATCGCTTAGACGCAAGTTCGATGACCTCGCAGTGCCGGTGTTTGGCGCGGCGCACGCCGCTCGGATCGCGCAGCGTGTGGCGGTTCTCGAAGACGAAACGGATGCGTCGACGCTGATCCGGCAATTTCGCAGGAGCGTGCAATGACAGGGTTTTGTCGCCGTAGCCAGCTTGTCACGCCGGCGAGCAGCGAAAAGCTGCTGGAAAAGGCGCTGACGATCGACTGCGATTCGCTCGTCATCGATCTTGAAGACGCCGTCGCGCCGACGTTCAAACACGAGGCGCGCCAGGTGCTGCGTCGGGCGCTGACCGATAGCGTGCCCAGCAGACGTGAACTGTGCGTACGTATCAACGGTCTGGAGACGCCGTGGTGTCTCGACGATCTGCTCGCACTGGAAGGGTTGCCGATCGATGCGGTGGTCGTGCCGAAGGTGCAGGGTCCCGAGGATCTGTACGTGTACGACCAGTTGTTGCGGCAGATCGAACTGCGCGATGGCCGCTATGGATTGACGTTGCTTGCGCTGATCGAGAGCGCTGGCGGCGTGGAAAACGCGCTGTCGATTGCACGCGCGTCGCAACGCTGCCAGGCGTTGATTTTTGGCGTAGGCGACTTCATTGCCCAGACCGGCATGGCGTTCGACGAGCAGGCGTTATTGCCCGTGCGTTCGCGCATCGTTACCGCTGCGGTCGCGGCTGGCGTGCAGCCCATCGATCATGTGCACCCCGATGTGGCGGATACCGAAGGACTGTCGCGCGCTGCCCAGGCGGGCAAGCAACTCGGCTTCACAGGCAAATGGGCGATTCATCCGCGGCAGGTCGAGCCAATCGAGAGTGTATTCAGCCCGGACCGGGATGAAATTGCCAGTGCTCGCCGCACGATCGCGGCGTATGAGACCGCGCAGCGGGAAGGCCGCGGCGCAATCATCGTGGATGGCCTGCTGGTCGATGAGGCGGTCCTCAAGATAGCGCAGCACAAACTGGCCCTGGCAGAACGCATCGCTCCTGAAGCCGAAGCGGGGACTTCATAGACATGCGTCGCAATACGAGGCGAGCCGGGATTGGCCGAGTTTCAACTACCGGACTTGCCAGGAACTTCCATTGAGAGGACTGACATCATGAGCGACCCAACCGACTTCAACGAAATTCGGGAACGAGCCGGCTATACCAGCGACGAAGACGTGCGCAAGCGCAAATACCCGACAGACTTCAAATGCATCCGTGAGGAAGTCAGCGCGGAAGAATGGCAGGCACGAGTCGATCTGGCAGCGTGCTACCGGCTTGTCGACATCTACGGCATGAGCGACCTCATCTATAACCATATCACCGTGCGGATCCCGGGAACGGAGCATCTTCTCATCAACCTGTACGGGATGACGTACAAGGAAATCACCGCATCGAGCCTGATGAAAATCGATGTGGAAGGCAACGTCATCTGGAAGCCTGATACACAGTACGGCCTGAATTCCGCTGGCTATGTCATTCACGGCGCGATCCATACCGCGCGTCCAGAAATGAACTGTGTCATACACACGCACACGCGCGCCGGGATGGCTGTTTCGGCGATGGAGTGCGGACTGCTGCCGGTTACGCAGCATGCGATGCGGTTTCACGGACACATCGGCTATCACGACTATGAAGGCCCGGTTCTCGACCTGGGCGAGCGCGAGCGCCTGGTCAAGAACCTGGGACAGCACAACGCGCTGATCCTGCGTAATCACGGTCTCATCACCTGCGGCCCCAGCGCTGCGGAAGCGTTCAATCTGCTCTACCAGCTCGAGATGTCCTGCCGGGCCCAGGTCGATCTCATGGCCGCGGGTGCGAGCGTCAACATGCCGTCGCCGGAAGTGATCGACCGGACGTCGAGCATCTTTCAGCCGGGCAAGATCCGCTCCTACGGCATTCTCGAGTGGCCGGCGATGTTGCGCCGCCTCGAAGCCGAGCAGCGGAACAACGGCTATCCGCCGTATGACCAGTGAGCAGCCGGTGATCTCGATTGACCTTTTTGAAGGAAGAACCCATGACCACGAATGTTCCTGACAGGTTTGCCGTGTGTCCCGCACCAGACCGGAACCCGCGCGCACCGGCGCGCTTCCGGATGCCATGGGGCGTGGTCGACACTCACGCACATGTGATCGGTGCTCCGCCCGAGTACCCGCTGATTGAACACCGAAGTTATACGCCGCCGCCGGCAACGGGAGAAGACTACTTTCGCATGCTCGATGCAACGGGTGTGACCTTCGCCGTGCTCGTGCAGGTGAGCGTGCACGGCACGGACAACCGGCTGTTGATGGACATGCTCGACCGGTATCCCGAGCGGTTGCGCGGTGTCGCAGTCGCCCCGCACGATTTGTCTGAACGCGAGTGGCTGCAGTTGAAAGAGGCGGGTGTCGTGGGCTTGCGTCTCAATACGTTGTCCGGTGGTGGCATCGGGCTCGATCACCTGGACCGCTACGAAGCGCTATGCGCGGAGCTCGGCTGGCATCTGCAGTTCCTGACGGACACTAGCCGGCTCGAACCTGTCGCGCCAAGAATTTCTAAGTTGCGAGTGCCGTACGTCATGGACCACATGGGGCACTTCGCAGTGTCGGACGGACTTCAGTCGGCAGGGATGCAACTGATGCTCGAGCTGATGGCGGATGGTGCATGGGTCAAGCTCTCTGGTGCATACCGCGTTTCAAACGCGATTGACTACACGGATACCGTGCCTTTTGCGCGGGCCTTGATCGAAGCGGCACCGGAGCGGTGCGTGTGGGGTTCGGACTGGCCGCATCCGGCGTATTGGGGGGCGATGCCGAACGACGGCGATCTGCTCGATCTCCTTGCGGACTGGGCACCGGTTGAGACGGTTCGCAACGCAATTCTCGCGGACAACGCCCATCGGCTATACGGCTTTCCGGATTCACCCGTCGTTGCATAAGGGTATCCATCTCGACAGGAAAGGAGGGGGAGACATGACGAACAGACAGGCATCGACCGACCAGAATACAAAGATCGCGGCGGGCCAGGCCGAAAGTGCGTCCCGAACGACGGCCGATGCCGTGCGGTTTTCGATGCGCGGCGAACCGTTGCTGGCGAGCGGCGCGACGATGCGCTCACTCGGTACCGCGGGAAATCTGTGGGCGCACGTGAAGGTTTATTCGAGCGGCGGCGAAAACGGCATGCACTGCCACGACGTCGAGGATCATTGCTTCGTCGTATTGCAAGGCGAAGCGACGTTTCAGTTCGGCGACGGAAGCACACTCGTTGCCCACTCGTTCGAGGGTGTCATGCTGCCCAAGGGGACGTTCTACCAGTTCAGTGCCAATCCTGCGGGCAATCTCGTGATGATCCGTGTGGGCGGCGCGCAGGTCACATCGACCGATGACATCGACCCGAAGTACGGTGTGCCCAGGGAGATCTCCAGACAGCGTGTCGGCGTTGACAACCGGTATTTCGATGGAGAGTCGGCGGCCAACGGAGCACACTCGCAGCCCATCAGAGTGCTGCCGGATCAGTTCTTCGCCGCGGACTAAAACGGAAGCGTTGTTGCTGCACCGTCGCGAGGTGACTCTGCCATGCGGCCGGACGGGCACGTCTATGGAGCGGCAGTGCTTCCCGCATGTGCCGGGAAGATGGCGCTGCAGCATAAAACAAAATCAGGAGACAACGATGAGACAGTTGAACGTGCACGTAATCGCTGATGATGCGCGGTTCGGGACCTTGCATGCCACCATCCTACTGATCTGTACTCTGATAATCGTCGCCGACGGCTATGACCTGGCGATTGTGGGCGCGGCTCTGCCGTCAGTCATGAAGGACCTGCATGTCGCTGCGGCGCAGGCAGGCTTGATGGTGAGTGCGGGTTTCGCTGGCCTGATGATCGGTGCAATTGCTGCAGGGATGCTTGCTGACCGCGTCGGACGCAAGAAGACGATGGCTGTCTGCGTGGTTCTCTTCAGCATTGTGACGGCCTGCACCGGCTTCGTTCACGATGCTGTGCTGTTCGGCATTGTTCGCTTTGTGGCCGGCATGGGAATTGGTGGTGTCATGCCGTGCGTCGTGGCTCACGTAACGGAGTTTGCTCCGCGAAAGCATCGCGCGACGATGGTGACCGTGGCCTTCAGTGGCTTTGCGATTGGTGGAATGTTGGCTGCCGTCCTTGGCAATACGATGATCGAAGTGCATGGATGGCGGTCACTGTTTTTCGTCGCTGCACTGCCGCTTCTCTTCGTTCCGTTTTTGGTTGGACAACTGCCTGAGTCGATCGCGTATCTGGTCAGGACCGAGCGGGTCGCCGAATTGCGCTCTATCGTGCGCGGCCTGAATTCCCGGTTCGAAGTGCAGCCCGACGATGACTTTGTCGTTCCGGTTCGCAGCAGTGCAGGGTCCGTGATCGATGATGTCTCTATCGGCCTCCTGTTCAACGATGGCCGTCTGTCCAGCACAATCATGTTGTGGCTCGCTTCCTTCATGTGCGTGTTCGTCATCTACGGACTGGCATCATGGCTCGCGAAGATCATGACCAATGCCGGCTACAGCCTCACGTCGGCGTTGAATCTTCTGCTTGCGTTAAATGTCGGTGCCCTCGTCGGCGGCGTTTCGGCCGGCCTGCTTGCTGACCGCTTTCCGATCAAGATCGTCCTGTGCTCGTTTTATCTGCTCGCTTCGGTAGCAATACTGATATCGGGCAGCGGCGTTCCGGTCATATGGCTTTACGTCACGACAGGCTTTCTCGGTGCTTCGACGTATGGCGGCCAGATGCTGACCTATGCGTATGCCGGACAGTTTTACCCGCCCGCAGTCCGTTCCTCGGGAGTGGGATGGGTCACCGGGGTGGGAAGGCTGGGTGCAATTCTCGCGCCGATCGCGTTCGGTGCGCTGATGGCGCTACAACTGCCGCGCCAGCAGAACTTTCTGCTCATTGCAATTCCGATGTTTATCGCGGCGGCCGCAGTGACACGGATCGGTCACGGACGCTCGAACGGTAAGGGGAGTGCGGACGACATCCGCGCGTATGACGCATCCAGGTCGCGATAGGCGTTGGCCTTGTTGCCCGCGCCCCTTCATCAGCTCATTACGATAAATCTGCCGCGGAAGACTGGCGATGTAGAGTCACTTACATGATTAACATCACTAAATAAATTTTAAGGGTCAAGCCGGTCTTATGAGGCTGGAATCTATACAAGATAGAGGAGACGAGATGAAGAGGAAGTGGAGCGCGGCAGCCGCGTTGGTTGTCGTGGGAGGTGCAGCACACGCGCAATCGTCGGTGACGCTTTATGGTGCCCTTGATTCCGGATTGCTGTATCAGAGTACATCGGCCGCTTCGTTCTCACCGAAAGCGCCGAATACCGGGAGGGTATACGCATTCAAGGATGGGGGTATCTATTCGAGCATCTGGGGTCTTAAAGGCACTGAAGACATCGGAGGCGGCTACAAACTCAACTTCAAGCTGCAGGGGTCGTTCAATAGCGGCACTGGGAAGCTCGGATTGGCCGGTGCGCCGGGCGCCAATGCGGTCTTCAATCAGCAAACGACGGTGGGCGTATCGGGCCCGTTCGGCACCGTCGATGCGGGCCGGCAAATCGCTCCGATGATCTACGCGATGTATGATACCGACGTGCGGGGCGCGCAGTACTTCGGCAGTATCCTGACCGCGTGGCTTGGTATGAACCAGGCCGCGGGCTGGCAGGGCACCAGCACCAACGGCCCGATCGGCGCACTATGGGACGACAACGCGCTGGTCTACCAGTCGCCGAAATTCTATGGCGCGTCCCTCGCGCTGGAGTATGCACCGGGCGGCGTCGCGGGCCAGTTTCAAGGCGGAACGCGCGAGTCCGCCGTTCTGAAGTACTCGAACTACGGCCTCAATCTGGCCGCTGCATACTACAACGGTCACGATGCAAACCCTTCGACTACAACGATCCCGACCGGACTGGACAATAATCGCTTTTACTATCTGGGCGCGAAATATACGTTCAACGATTTTTCCGTATCGACCTCATACGGCATCGGCAAAAACCCTGCGAACAGTGCTCTCGTCAACTATGAGATGGTCTCTGCAGGTCTTGGCTACAGGTTTACCCCGGCCTTCAGGGTGACGTCGGGCTTCTACTACCTGAAGGACCGTAACAAGTCGGTCAATCACTCGGATGAATTCGCGGTGGGCGCCGAATATAGCCTGTCAAAGAGCACCGTGACTTACGCACAGGTGGGATACGTCAGCAACCATGGCACGATGAACCAGACGGTCGTGTACGGCCAGCCTGTTGCGCCCGGCGTGTCGACCATTGCAGCCATGATAGGCGTCCGGCACAGCTTCTGATACCGCATCCGCAACTGCCCGCGTTCAGATTGCCTGTACTGAAAGCCGATAGCGAATGGTGCGCGGCTCTTCAACAAGAAACCTTAGTCCAGAACGGGCCGCGAGTGGGTGGCTGGCAGGCGGGACCACGACGCGTCCGAGATCAAAGAAACTGTTAGCCGGCTCGACGCCAAGTGCGAAGTTCCTCCCGCACCACGGCGCGTTTGTCCGGCCGCCGTTGCTAATCCAAAGCAAAGCATCTGGAAGCTCTTCGACATTCCAGTCAAGCAGAACGTCGGCGCCGCTGGCTGCGTACCTCAAAACAAAGGGCGGCTGGCAACCTGCAATCTGCAAGATTTCTTCAGTTGCCACCGTGAGGGGCAGCAGAGTCACATCCAGAGATCCGGTTCCGGTTGGAAGTGCACTGAGCGATGTGGCCGTGCGGTCCGGCAAAACTTTTGACACCCCTGGCTCTACAGGGGCCGGGTAACTATGAATTGCCTGATGAGGACATCCGAGGATTTCAACTCCCTCGAGCGGGACAGCGAACGTCGGGTGATGGGCCACTGGCAAGACGACCTCCCGCCGAACGCGGACCGTCAGCGAGACATCCAGAATCGGTGCATCGGGATTGGCTTTGATGACACGCTCGAGACTCTCGATCTCGCCGTTTTCCGGGTAATCAATTCGAAGACGGAGCATGTCCGAAGTCTGCTCCACCAGTTGCCAAAGATGGTTGGATCCATAGCCGTGATTCCAGTCGTCGGAGGAATTCAGTGGCTCAAAACCTTGCGACAGGCCACTAGGGCAATGGACGGTTCCAAACGGAAGGCATGGCCACTCTCCGCGCAACGCTCGCATAAGTCCAGGCCACCGCGCATCGTCGCCCCACGGTGCGACATGTAGCGGCGATATGCTTTGACCTCCACCCAGTTCAAAGCGGACGGGCCCAAGCATTCCGCCCAGCGCCTGGATCGTTGCTTCACCATGCGGCCAGTTCAATGTCCAACGGGTCATTGCATTCATTGGCTTTTCCTCCGGCAGTTCCCACCAGACTGACCTACTGACCGTGGATATGGGGCGTCGTCGGATTCCGTTGCGCCGAATCGCATGGCCGACGGATCCGCAGGGGCTTCATTGGAAGGAAATCTCCAACGAAAAGAAAGCCCGCGCTAACGGCGGGCTAAATCCACATCTTGCAGACGTGGAGGAGACGTTCCTAAAGGCGACCTCATATCCCACGAATGACGTTGCATAACCGACTGATTTTTGCCAGGCGGTTGCGAACTCGTACCTATTTGGTCTTCGCTGCAGCGGCGACCTTGCGCATCCCCTCTTGCGGGTCATCATTCGAGTTCATGAAGTTCGTCACGACATCGGTAATCGCGCCCTGGGTGGCCGACGACTGAACATCACCAAAAGCGAATGACGGAAGAAACGTATTGGATTTGATTGTGGACTGTTCATCTGCGAATGATTTCTTGGCGCAGGCGTCGAACTTGCCCATGGGAACATCCTGCCGGACAGGAATGGAACCCTTGTAGAGACTGAACTGTTCCTGGAAATCGACGGACATGATCGTTTTGGCAAGCGCAAGCTGACCAGGCGTCGCTTCTTTTTTGCCGTTTTGCTGGAAAAACACGAACGAGTCTACTGTGTAGGTGAAGGCATTCGAAGTACCAGGCGCAGCCGCACAGATATAGTCAACGTCAGCCTTCTTGTTCGCATTCGCGAACTCGCCTTTCGCCCAGTCCCCCATGAACTGCATACCACCCGATCCGTTGATGACCATGGCAGTCGCGAGATTCCAGTCGCGACCGGTGGAGCCTTTGTCGAAGTAACCCTGAATCTTTCGGACAATCTGGAACACCTGCAACATCTGCGGCGAAGTCAGTGCTTTCTGGTCGAGATCAATCAAGGCCTTGCGATAAAAATCCGCACCCTGAGAAAGTACAACCGTCTCCCAGATGGTCATGTCTTGCCAAGGCTGGCCACCACGCGCGACTGGCGTAATGCCCGCCGCCCGGAACTTGTCGGCTAGCGCGAAGAACTCGGGCCATGTCGTCGGCGGCTTACCGCCCACTTTATCGAGGTCGGCTTTGTTGATCCACAACCAGTTGATTCGGTGCACCGAGAATGGCGCGGCCACATAGTGGCCTTTTGACATCATGGTCTTGTTGATCTGCGCTGGAAGTTGGGCTTTCCAATCGGTGGCGGACTTGTCTATATCGACCAACACGCCTTGATCAGCCCAGTCCTGTATCAACGGCCCCTTGATCTGCGCAGCCGACGGTGCGTTGCCGGACATGATCTGTGTCTTCAACGCCGTCATGGCAGCCGCACCCGCGCCTCCGGCTACGGCGAAGTCTTTCCACTCGTAACCCTGCTTATTCATGTCGTCCTTCAGCACTCTGATCGCCTTCGATTCGCCACCCGAGGTCCACCAATGCAACACGGAAAGTGACTCGGCAGCACTGGCGACCTGTGCGCCCGTGGCGAGCGCCGCTGCGACAATCGCGCCCGACATGAGTGTTCTTTTCATTGCTGTCTCCGTTAGTTTTGTTTATGAATCACCAGGCAGGCGCACGCCACGATGGCGTGCGTCAGGGTAGCGCTCACAGATCGAAACCGAGTTGAGCTTTACCGAGAGGCGTCAGATCTTCGGCGGTAGCCCGTCCGACAAAATCGACTTCGAAGTGGTCAGTAGGGAAGTCGGGCGGACTCTTGCCTTCAAGGAAGCTGGGCAATTGGCGCCTGAGGTATTCATCGTTTTTGGCACAAGCGGGCGCCGACGGGATATACATCACGTTGCTGTAGCCTGCACCGTGGTGCGCGTCTTCCACTGCGTGGATCACGTCGCTGTGCCAGAACACAGTGTCGCCCGCCTGCATGTGGGGAATCGATGACAGCGCGTCGAACAACGGCGCATGAAATTCCGGCTTGATGGAGAGCGCGCGACCAGGCATCGCCCCGCACAGGTCATCGTCGGCGACATCGTCCTGAAGGGCGCGCAGCAGAATGTAAGCCATCGCATTCGCAATGGGCACGAGCTGCAGGGTGCCGTCGCCGGGGCCTTGCGGCGTCAACGCAGTCCATCCCTGAAACGTGCGGAACATCGAACACACTGCGGGCGACGCGATCTCTTCGACGTCGGGCCGGAATGCGGCGTCGAACGGATCGTATTGACGCCAGTTGCCATCGAACACATGCCGGTACACCTTGCGGAAGTTACCTTCGATCCACCGCTCGACCGAGCCGCCGTCGCAATGCGCGGACAAGCCCAATGACTCGGAACCAGGCGGCCGTCGACGCATCCGGTCCGCGTAAACCGGCACCCGCTCTGGATCGAAATGGACCCGGCCTTCACTCTCATTGCGCCACAACTGGTTCAGAAACACACGGGCCGCCGTCAGCGACGGCGCCTGCCGCGCGAGGACCTGCGGCTTTGACCAGTACACGCCGTAAATCTGTGGCTTGCTCGACGCGAGCTGGCCAAAGTATTTGTCCTCGGCGCGGTTCTGCAGACGCGTATCCAGATCGTTGCGTTCGACGTAGTCCGCGATGTCGCGGTCCCACCCTTCCACCAGAGCGCGGTCGAACACATTGCGGATCACACACGCACCACGCGTTTTGACGAGGTCGATCTGCTCTGCGCTCACGCGCTGCTCCGCGATGTCGGAGAACTGGATTTCGGGGATCACGTTATCGCCGCGACTGCGTTGCGCGGCAATTCTGCTGGCTTCGGCGCGGATCGTTTCATCCACCTCGGCGAAAACATCACGATAGTTCGGAAGTCGTGCGCGAAGCTCCTGTTTGGCCTGCCGGATGGCTGCCGGCAGATCGTCGATGATGAGTGCCATGGTCGTCTCCTTGTGGGTTCTGCTATGTCCGAAGCATAGGCTGACCGCACCCACAAAAGTGATACCATCCAGACAATTTCTTTGCGCTTTCTGCCATGAAACCAGCATACGAACATGTCGAATTTGGCGACGACTGCTCGGTTAGGGTTTACCATCGGCGTTTGCCGCGCATTCCGTTTGAATGGCACCATCATCCCGAATACGAACTGACCCTGACGCTGAACAGTCACGGCAAGCGCTATATCGGAGATTCGATTGCAGACTATCTAGACGAGGACCTGGTTCTCGTGCCGCCGAATCTTCCTCATACCTGGGCGTCGAACCGCTCGATTGACTCGGCATCTCCTCAGGTTGCAATCGTGATCTGGTTCGGCGGCGACTGGGCGCGTCGGCTTGCGGATGTCTGCCCGGAATATGCGCCTTTGCGTAATCTGTTACGCCGGGCGGCCTGCGGGCTGGCGTTCAGTCCGGAGGTCGGCGCCGCGATGCACACCCAGGTCGACGAGCTCCTGTCCAGCGCCCCGCGAGAACGCCTTGCCGTAGCGCTAAACGTTTTGTGCACGCTAGCGGAAGCGCCTGGTGAGCCGCTCGCTTCGCCTACTGCGTTTAGCGACCGGACGGAGGGTCCTTCAGGCCACGAACCGGAACGTATAAATCGCGTGCTCTCGATGATCGATTTACGCTTCGCTGAACCGCTGCGTCTATCCGAACTTTGCGAGGCTGCAAATGTGTCGGAGCGTTCTCTGGCCCGCTACTTCGAGCAGCACATTGGAGAGAGCGTTGGGCGATATATCGCGCGGGTCAGGATTGGACATGCCTGCCGGATGCTCGCGCACACTTCCATCCCGGTTTCCGTCGTTGCAGCCCGCTCTGGATTTCCGAACGTCGCTAACTTCAACCGACAGTTCAAGGCGTTGAAGGAACTCACGCCCGCCGCTTATCGCAAACAGTTCACGGCCGGCGATATTGCCGAAACAGACGCCAGTCCGCAGATCAACGAACGCTCACCTTCATTGCAACGAAACCCGCGACTACCGAAATCAATTGCGTAACGCAGGCAAGCGGCCCTAGGCGCGGGATTGAAGCTGGCCGCATTGGAATGCCTTCTCGTCGGATAAGCGGTCTTGCCGGGGAAGACGCCCAACATGTCGTGCATCACAAGCACTTGCCCCGAACAGTCCGGACCAGCCCCGATACCGATTGTTGGGATCGCTAGCAACTCCGTCATCTCGCTCCCGACAGAAGTCGGATCGGACCATGTCGATCTCGAAGAAGCCCAAGTAGGTCCGACTCCCCGAATTTGCCGTGCTGGACCGCCTCATCGACAGATTCGCCGCCGAAGGCGGTACACAGATCTGCCCTGGACGCTGCCAGCCCCGGCATTGGACGGCCGGACTCTTGACTTCGAACGGGCGACGTCAGGCCGGCACCTGCCCGGGCGGACCGTCAAGGATACGGAGCTTGTCGCCAATGTCAGGAATATTGCGGCCGCCCGAGCGGAATTCGTTGTCAAGTCGATGCGCGGTTGCGCGACATTGCATAAGCGTCTCATGCAGTCGGGGTTCGGCCTGAAGGGCGGTCACCACCCTTTCCAGCTCAGACGGGGACTCACTCAGAAGGGCAGGAACGACCTCTTCTGGCGGTATCAGAGAGCCGTTACTTAGAATCTGTGCGGTCCAGTCGCATCCGTACAGAAGCGCGCGTCGCTCGGCCCTTTGCGCTTCTTCCTGGTCCAGTGTGGCAAGGCTGTGCCGGTTCCTGTGAAGGGAAGTGCGCCAGGTTGTGAGGATGTCAGCGCGCAGTCTTTCAATTGCGTCACCGAGCGGCGCGTTCTGCCCACCCGCCGCGAGGCGGCGTTCATCGAGTCGGTCGACGTAGTCCCGATATCCTTCCAGGAACGATTGCCAGTTCAGCGGTAGTTCGGTCGTCTGCGAGAACGAGAGGCTAAGCTCACCAAGCTCGTTGCTGATTTCGTGAAGGGACTGGGCGTCGGCAAGACGTGCTTCATAGACCTCATGAGCCGTCACCATCTGGCGGTGCAGGGGAAACAGGGGATTGCTGTAGCGTCGCTGCAGATGTCGCTCGGCAGCGCCAGGATGGGCGCTCCATTTCCAGTTCGATAGCGATTTCGCATCAAAGTCGACCTTGTCTATCATCGCTCGGAATACTGCCAGCGCCTCCTCGGTTGCATGGCCAAAGCAGTCAGCGAGCTTGTAATCATTGCCTTGCAGACTGGCGCTCTCATTCCCTCCGGCATAAGGGGATTCGGGTGCAAGTCGGAGGAAGCCGGTGGCCAGAAAGAATTCCATCGGTAGCTCTACCGACAGGCTCTCGAGCCGGAACGTGCGCGCCTCGGAGGAAATCCCCTCGATAGAATGCGCGAGGCGGCTTTCGAAGTCGAGGAGCGCATCAATCCTGTCACCGGACGACGGTTGCGCCTCCTCAGCGAACAGGCAGAAGGACTCGCGTACCATTCGTGCCGCGATCGGGCCGTGCTTCTCGGCAAAGAGCCAGAACCAGAGGGCAAGTTGATATCCACGAACTCCGTTTCGCAGGACCGGTTCGACATCTGGCGCGAATATGATTCCAGGTGCAGCCCACCCTGAAAACGGTGCTGCATCGCTGGCGAGGTACATGTCCAGAAGCTGCTTTATCGACTGATTCGTATCGCTGGGCCAGCTTTGCGTCCCATCTTGCCGCTTCCCGGTCTTCCAGAGTCTCCAAGCCATCCTGAACCTCGCAAAGGGATGTGGTATACGCCTCGGCACCGATACTTGCACACTCGGGCGGGGCCGTAAACCGACGGCTGCTCATTGTTCTTCCGGGACAGTTCGAAGCAGTCCTGGCGGCGCGTGTGAGGCCTGTAGGGGGAACGGCAATATCCGCAAATGCGACACCGATCACTGATCTGGTGCCGCCAAAAGCAAGGCTTTCTCCGCCCGCTCCCTGGGCGAAAGGACAAGGCGCGCGAGTTAAGGAGCAGCAAGAAGGGTTGCCAGAAGAGTCCGAAGCGGGTCGCGCAGTTGCGAAGCACGGCGCCGCTCGCGTGTGCGGTCCGTGCTATCGGCTGGCTCTGGCGCAACGATACAGTGGCCGGACGGAATGACCGTTTCCGGTTGTTCGGTCCAGCCGCACAAATCTCGTTGCGACCGATTGGAACCGTGCCACGACGGCCCTACGGCCGGCCAGTCACGCGTTGCACCATGGCGTAAAGCACCGACATCTGCAAGCCCTTCTTGAGCGCGAAGTTCGGGCCGTATTGATTGGAGTAACCCCACCAGTCAAAGCATGCATGCGGGTTCGTCGGCCCTGGCGCAGACGACGCAATCGTGTCGGGATACACGACGACCATTTTGTTCGTATCGGCCCATTCGTTGATGCCGGACTCGGCGACCATCTCAAGCGGATTGACGACCTGGTGTTGCGTGCCGGACCAGAGGTAGACGGGCTGTCCACGCAGGCTCGTCGCCGGGTCGTTCGAACGTCGGCTCCGCCCAGGTAACGGACCTTTCCCGACGATCGCACTCGTCGCGTCTTAGGCCGTTCCAGCGGGCCGTGACTGATTCTTGCCTGGTGCGAGTCACTTGCCTTCGAAACATGGACCAATTGGTGCTCCTGGCCACAACGCTGCCCATGCGGTCGCTTGTAAGAAAAATTATTTGTCGCGCAATGGAATAGTTGCGCGCTGGCCATGTTTACGTATGGCGACGCATCCTGGTCGCGGCCGGCCAGCAGTGCCGACCGTGAGCTACCTCATCAATCACGAGATCGCCTTGATTCACACAACGATTCAACCCGCCTGGGTCCGCATCACACACTGGATTAATGCGCTCGCTGTCGTATTGATGGTGACAAGCGGCTGGCAGATCTATGACGCCTCGCCGATCTTTCCAGCTTTACAGTTTCCTTCCGCCATCACATTGGGCGGCTGGCTCGGCGGGGCCTTGCAATGGCATTTTGCGATCATGTGGATGCTGGTCGCGAATTTCCTCATCTACGTCGGGCTGAATATCGCTTCGGGACGTCTGCGCCGGAAACTGCTGCCGGTCAGCTTCAAGTCGCTTGCAACCGATCTCGTCGCCGCCCTGCGCGGCACGCTCGCGCATGAGGACCTCACACGCTACAACGCGGTACAGAAATTGGCCTATCTGGTCGTCATCGTCGATATCGCGCTCGTGATCCTGTCGGGGCTGGCGATATGGAAGTCGGTGCAGTTCCCCCTGCTGCGCACGCTGATGGGCGGATACGACAATGCGCGCGTCGTGCATTTCGTTGCAATGAGCGTGCTGGTTGCGTTCTTCGTCGTGCATGTCGTCATGGTCGCGCTGGTGCCGCGCTCGCTGCTTCTGATGATTCGCGGACGGTGACCATGAGCTTTCGAAAAAAGGCTGTGGAGCCTGATACGTTTCTTCGGTCTCACGCTGAATCCATCATCAAGGATGCGCGCAACGAGCTGAAAAATCCGGCCCGCCGGCTGCTTGGCAAGCGAGTTATCACGCTCGGCGGCTTAGCTTTGCTGTCGGGCTGCGATCTGACCAATGACAAGTCGGTGAACACCATGCTGCGCAGAATGTCGTTCTTCAACGACGAGGTGCAAGCCCTGTTGTTCAATCCGAACGAGATGGCCCCGACCTATCCGGAGTCGATGATCACACGGCCGTTTCCGTTCAACGCGTTCTACGATATCGACGATGTGCCCGAAGTCGACGCCGCGACCTACCGCCTACAGGTGGGTGGCCTCGCGACTGGCAAACGCGTCTGGGCGCTCGACGAGCTCCGCGCAATGCCGCAGGAAAGCCAGATCACGCGCCATATCTGCATTGAAGGATGGAGTGCGATCGGCCGATGGGGCGGCGTGCGCTTCTCGAGTTTCCTGAAGCATTCGGGCGCGGACCTCACGGCGAAGTACGTGTCACTGCACTGTGCGGACAACTACTGGACCAGCATCGACATGCCAACCGCGTTGCATGCCCAGACGCTGCTCACACTCACATACGACGGCGAGGTGCTGCCGCCGAAATACGGCTTCCCGATGAAGTTGCGTATGCCGACCAAGCTCGGCTACAAGAATCCGAAGCATATCGTCGCAATCAGTGTGACGAACGAATATCCCGGTGGTTACTGGGAGAACCAGGGCTATAACTGGTTCGGCGGTTCCTGATGTGCATTAGTCCACTCTCGAAACTCAACAGTCCTTTATGGAGCATCCATGTCTATCCGCTTGAAACTTGGCGTCACCCTCGCCACGCTGGCTTTTGCCAGTGTCGTGCTCGCTCAGACGCCCGCCGCCAAACCGTCGCGTATCCGCGGCGATATTGTCTCGCTCGACGGCGACGTCCTGAAGGTGCATCGTCGTAGCGGCGACACTGTGTCGATCGAGCTCAAACCGACCGTTACCGTATCGGCGGTCAAGGCCATGCAGCTTTCGGACATCAAGCCGGGCTCCTTCGTCGGCACGGCCGCAACAACGGGCACCGACGGAAAGTTGACGGCCACCGAAGTGGTCGTCTTCCCCGAATCCGCGCGCGGCTCGGGTGAAGGTCACTACGCATGGGACCTCGGTCCGAACAGCACGATGACGAATGCGAACGTCGACACGGTGGTTCAGGGTACCAGCGGCCGGAATCTGAAGCTGTCGTACAAAGGCGGGAACAATGAGGTAACCGTACCGCCTAACGTACCCATCGTGACTTTCACGCCGGCCGCACGCACCGACCTGACCGCGGGCAAGAAGGTGTTTGTGGTCGCGACGGCCGCGTCGCAGGGTGCATTTGTCGCGCAGCGCGTGGTGGTCGAAAAGGATGGAGTCGCTCCGCCGATGTAGTCGATCGTCGGTCGGACGAATGACCTGCCCGCTGCGGTAGCACGTGGTTCAACCTCCGCAGCGGGTCGATTTATACTATCTGCAGCATCGCGCGTTCGCTGGTTCCTAAAGGAGAAAACAAAATGTCACGATCCATCTCGCAGTGCGCTTTCATGGTGTTGGGTGGCCTGGCCTTGGCAGGTACGATGACCTTGGCGCAAGCGGCGCCGGTCTCGTTTGAAGTGCCGTTGACGGGCGCTCAACAGGTTCCGCCGGTGCAGACTCCGGGCAGCGGCACCGCCAACCTCACGTACGACTCAGGCACGCGGGTCGTAACCTGGAACATCAGCTTCGGCGGATTGTCGAGTCAGGCCACCATGGCACATTTCCACGGGCCCGCCCCGGCCGGCAAAAACGCTGGCGTGAAGGTGTGGCTCTCCCAGAAAGGCAACATGGAGATGACGAGTCCGATCAGCGGCCAGGCCACGCTATCCCCGGACGATGCCAAGATGTTCGAAGCGGGTGACATGTACATCAACGTTCACACCAAAACCAATCCGAATGGCGAGATCCGCGGCCAGGTGGTGCCGCCGAAGAGCAACTGACGCGACCACTGAAGCGGCATCCTGAGATCGCTCAGAGATAAGCCGCGAGCAGCATCACCACGGCAGCGCCGACGCCGAGCGGCAGCAGCGCCAGCAGCGCTGGCGTCTGCCGCGGCGCATCGATAGACGAGGGCAACAGCTTGTATCCCGTTAGCATCGGGCGCAGCAGGTTGTGTCCCTTCGCTACCGCGTAGAGAGCGATCACGAGCACGTGCAGTGCGACCGCGGCGAGCAGCACGTCCCAAACAAGCCCGTGCAGCGTCGAGATCGCGTTGGCGAGCCAAGCGGGCACGACTTCGCTCAACGGCCCTTCGTCGGCGATGTCGTTGTTGACATAGAGCCCGCTCAGCGTCTCAACCAGCAGCAACGCGAGCAGCAGCAGGACCATCCAGCCGCCGGCCGCATTGTGGCCCACCTGCACATCCGGATCGCGGCGAAACAGGTGGTGCAAATGACGAAGTGCTGCTGCGGGCGACGCCACGAAACTGCGAAAGCGCGCGGTCTCACTGCCAAAGCAGCCCCACAGCAGCCGGGAAATAACCAACGCGAGCAGCGTCTCGCCGACCCGGACGTGCCAGTCGATCCAGTTTAGTTTCAAGGTGACATAGGCCGCCGTGACCAGCAGGACCACCAGCCAGTGAAACAGTCGCACCGGCGCGTCCCAGACCAGCACCGGGCGGCGGACAGGCTGTGTCGGCCGGGTGGCGAGTTCGTGAGTATCCATGTGTTGCGCCTCCGTCCGCAAGCGATTGGAAGAGATACAGGCCCGGGGTGAACACCACTCCGGAAAATAGCAACGCGGTGACGCAATAGTCCATGATATCCCGTACGCAGGCTTCTCAATCGCGAGCGCCGGCAGCGCCCAGAACGGTTGCTTAATGGTCCGAGCCTCGCCGAAAGCGATTGCCATCGCCGCCTTGCCCAAGTCCGCGTGCAGCGCGCACGCGGCTGGTATCGCGATTACGAATCTATCAGCTCATCCAACCGCGCGCCCGTTGTGGTTGGCGAAACGGCCGATGTACTTCGCAGGCGGCCGTTGAATTCCCGCCCGGTCGAAGGGCCCAATTGGGGCGCATCGCGCCGATCGCCAGCTTGCGAGTTTCAGGCATGATGCACCATCCGCCGTTTGCGTTCAGTGTGGGGCTCCCTGTGGCACCGCATGCCGCCGCTGGCGATACGGAGTTCGTCCCTGAGCCATCGTGCGTGCGGTCCAAACGCTCGATGATCCGGGTATCGATCAATGTGAGACTTACGGATTGGACCTGGTTAGTGGCGCATTAAAGAATTCGAATCGCCGAGCCGATATTCACCGTATCCCAGAGATCAAGCGCCATGGAAGGTGCGGGAGCGCCTGATCCAAACCGTTCGGGCGAGGAGCGGTAGCCGTGAGCCGATGCACTGGAAGACCTTCATTGCACGAGAGGCACTGAGCTAATGCCCGGTGCCTCTCGTCTTCGATCAGAAGCTGTCGATCATCCCCATCGCAGGGTCGGTCACCGAGTGACGGCCGGTTTCGATACGCCCGGCGATGCGACGCAAGAAGCTGCGGTCTGTGCTGCTGGTGATCTCGAAGTCATACCAGAAGCCGGTCTGGGCGAGGTTCCAGAAGAGCGCGACCGGGAACGCGCCGTTGGTGCTTACCGCCCAGGTGTGACCTGGGTCGAGGCGATCATTCCGGGAGAACGGGGCAGGCTCCGGCCATGCGCCGAAGCCCGGCACCGGGAAACCAGCGAAGCCCAAAGGACCTTGGCCAAAAACCGGACTCGGCAAACCTGGGAAAGCCTGCAGCGCACCGTAGACCTTGTTGGACTTCACTGTGAACTGTGCGAGACCGGCACCTTCGTTGCGCAGTTGCAGGTGCAGGTTGCCGGTTAGGGACCCGTAACCCACACGAACTTCCAGATTGGCGGTTCTGTGCCCCTTCAGCGCGGTGAGGTCGCCCTTGAATTCGCGATGGTAGCCATTCGGGCCGAGTACCCACAGGTCGTACTTGCCGAGGTCCGTGGAGCCCGGCGCCCACACGTCGTCCAGCGTCTTGCTTGGCTCGACTGCGTAACGCTTCGGCAGGCGGTCCAGGTGCAACTTGTCATAGACGTGGAACACAGCACCTTGGCGACCGGTATTGGCGAACAGCAGTTTTACGGTACCGGTGCTCGCGTCCACATGAGCGCTGGCATGCAGTTCGTACGGCAGCGCACGCGACGGGCGGAAGCCGTTAGCCTGCTTCGGCATACCCCGGCTGGCGTCCGGCACGATCTGGCCCAGCGCCTGCTGCGTGGCGCGCAACGCATCGGCGTCGGCCTTGCTCTTCTCGCCCGCGATGGTCGGCAGCGGCTCGTTGTTCGGCGTCGCGAAGTTGAAGGCCGAAGTCAGGTCGCCGTTGATCAGCCGGCGGTACGTCGAGATGTTGCCTTCCTTGATGCCGAAGCGGGCTTCGAGGAAGCGCAGCACCGAAGTGTGATCGAACGTCTGCGAATTGACCCAGCCGCCGCGGCTCCACGGCGAAATCACCCACAGCGGCACGCGCGGACCCGGGCCGTACGGCTTGCCGTCCGGCCCGCTCGGCTGGCTGTTAGGCGTCGCGCCTGTGTCGGCGCGGGTCACGTACGGATGTGTGAAGTATTCGACGCCCAGGTCGGCGCTGCCCAGCGTGGTCTTTCCGGCGTAGGTGCCGTCACCGTTCGGCGACGGGACAGCGGCCGGGGGCACGTGGTCGAAGAAGCCGTCGTTCTCGTCAAAGTTGACGAGCAGGACGGTCTTGCTCCATACCTCGGGCACGGCGGTCAACGCATCGAGAAATTGCTGCACGAACCACGCGCCCTGCACCGGGCTCGAAGGCCCCGGGTGCTCGGAGTAGACGTCGGTCGGAACGACCCACGAGACTTCCGGCAGACGGCCGTTTCTCACATCATCGGCGAAAGCCTCGACGAAGGTGCCGTTGGTGTTCGGGTCGGTGTCCGTGGTCGGCAGTGTGTTCGCGTAGCCCTTGATCAGCGGCTGGGCCACGGCATCGGTCGGGTTGTAGACCGGCTCGGCGGCCTGGCTCAGCGACGTGCTGACCTGGCGCGCCGACGGCAGCGCCTCGTTGGCCCGGCGGTACTGCCTGAAGCCGAGCAGCGGGTTGCAGCCGAAGGTGTTCTTGATGTTCTGATACACCTTCCAGGTCACACCGGCCTCTTCCAGGCGCTCGGCGGTGGTCTTCCAGTCGAAGTAGGCGGATGCCGATGTGGTGACGTCAAAGTCGCGGCTGAAGTTGTTCACGAAGGTTTTGCCATACGCAGGACCATTCGTGCCGGTGGAATGGATGATGCGATTCGGGTGCGTGCCGCCAAGGAACGCGCAGTGGTAGTCGTCACAGATGGTGAACGCTTCGGCCAGCGCTCGCTGAAACGGGATTTCAGCCGTGTCGAAGTAGCCCATGGTCTGGTCCTGCTTGGACACCGGCCATGCAGCCATGCGGCCACCATCCCATGCGTTTTGCGTATCGACCCAGCTATGCGGCGTGCCGGTCACGCGCTGCGCATTGCCCTTGGTCTCATCCAGATGGTATGGCAGGTCCACGTTGCCGTTGGCATCGATCTGCTGCCACACGTTACGGCCGTTCGGTAGCGGAATCGTGAAGCGATCGCCGTAGCCGCGCACACCCTTATAGGTGCCGAAGTAGTGGTCGAACGCGCGGTTTTCCATCATCAGGATCACGACGTGCTTGACGTCCTTGATCGTGCCGCTCTCATGATGCGCGGGAATCGCGAGCGCACGACGGATGCTGGGTGGAAATACGCTGAGCGCGGCAGCCGACAGGCCGGCCGTGGCGGTACTCTGGAGAAATTTGCGGCGGGAATTCACGTGCAGGTGCTCCTTCTTGTTTGGCTGATCGTCGAAACCTTCGATAGCGTTCACTGCAGCCGATCGCTCGGCGAACCCGCATGGCTTGTCACGATCGACCGCATGCATCGTTCGCGCTCCATGCTCGATATCGCCCGTTAAGACGGCTGCCTGCCGAGACCCCGCTCGTGGAAGCTCAAGGATGTCTTGTTGCATGCCCGTAACCTGTCGTTCGGTAATTGTCAGGATCGGGCGACTGACGAATATAGGGAGCAACAATGACGGTATGGTGTCGGTGCTCTAATAGTTTTCGTAGTCGAGGGACGGCGATGGTCAGCGTGTCGGCATCCTTGGGCAGGCTCCGACAGGTTGTCCGATGTGGTTTCGATGTCCGGCCTTCTCCGATAGCAGCCTTTGACTAGCGGAGCGTGTGACAGGCAGGAGTGGGTCGCGTGTCGTCGATCGGCGGCAGGCAGTGACCGGCCACAAAACGACACTCACAATTTTGGAAACGCGCCCGGATCGTACGGAAACCGGTGCGCGACTGGGTTCGGAATCGGACACCAGCTGTCTTGCTTCCCGCGCTGCACGCTGTTGCGTTCCGCATGCAGCGGCTCGACATCTTATGCGCCGGTGCTTAGCGAAGTGCAGCCGCTACCGCCTCGTCAATCTGCAGCGCAAAGCGTGCTTCGACATCGGGCACCGTGTAGCCAATTGACAGTTCCAGATACGCGTCGCCAAGCACCAACTGAACGAATGTCGCTGCCCGCGTTGCAGCAGTCGATTCGTCAAATCGCTCTCGCAGAATATTTGCGGCGAAGGCACGCACGACCTTTGCACCATTTTCGAAAAACACCTGGCCGAGTGCCGGAAGACGCTCGGCCTCAGCAACGATGGCCCGGTAAAGCCGCAGATTATCCGGCGTAATTAGGCTTCGTGCCAACACCCATCCCAACTCGCGCAACTCGACTTCGGGTGATCCATCGGATTGCTCGTCCCGAGCGCTGGCAAGAAGTCCACCCACCTGAGCGCACATCGAGCTCACCAGACCAACGAAGAGCGCCTCCTTCGACTTGAAGTGGCGGTAGACCGTCTGTTTGCCGACGCCAGCGGCCGCGGCGACATCGTCCATCGTTGCCAGACCGAAACCCTCGCGTAAGAAAACGGTTTTCGCGCCGTCGAGGATTGCAGACCGCTTGCGGCTTTGCAGCGGGCTCAGGCCGGGGAGAGAAGAAGTGTCCATGCGAGATAAATAACAGATCGCCGAGTAGTTGACAAGACTGGGTAGTCTCGTTTAGATTCGTCAAAACGAGACTGATTAGTCTCGTTTGTATGGCTTTTCAACTTCGCAGGCAATCATCGAGGAGAACGCTATGGAACTATTCATCACAGGTGGTACGGGCTTCATCGGGCAGGCGGTCGCGCGCAGGGCAATCAGCCTCGGCCATCAGGTGACGGCGCTGGTGCGCGAGGACAGTTCGGCGGCCGCCAGCGCGCTGACACGTCTCGGCGTGAAACTGCATGGCGGCGACTTGCGCGAGCCACAGTCTTTCGCTGCGACTGCCGGTGCCGCTGATGGCGTGGTGCACATGGCGTCGACCAACGATGCTTCCGCCGCTGCTGCTGACGAGGCCGCGGCTGTAGCGATGCTTTCGCATCTGCATCCGGGCGCGGCGTTTGTCTATACGTCGGGCACCTGGGTCTATGGCAATACAGAGGGGGAGCCCGCGACTGAAGCATCGGCGCTGAATCCGACACCACTCATCGCATGGCGGCCCGCAGTGGAGCAACAGGTGCTGGCGCTAGCGGCACGCCGCTCGATTGCTGCAGTGATCCTCAGGCCGGCCATGGTGCACGGCTATGGCGGCGGCATCTTCGGCATGCTTGCCGGCATGGTCCGTCAGACAGGCAGTGTGAGGTTCGTCGGCGATGGTCGCAACCACTGGCCTGCCGTTCACGTCGATGATCTCGCCACGGCCTACCTGAGCGCGGTGGAGCGGGCGGCAAGCGGGGACGGTCGAGTCGCGGGACAGATCTTCAACGTGGTCGCGGAAGACGCCGTTGCCATTGCCGAAATGGGCGAAGCGATTCGTGCCTCGGTCGGCGCCGACCGCGTCGAATTTTGGCCGCTCGACGATGCTCGCAAATCGCTTGGGCCATTTGCTGACGCACTGGCGCTCGACCAGACGGTAAGCGGCCAGCATGCCCGGCGAGTTCTTTCGTGGGAACCCCACGGCCGCGGCCTGATTGCGGACCTCTCCGTACAGAAGCACTTTCAGCAAAGCAACGGAGCATGACCATGGCGTTAAACACTGCATCTTTCGAATCGATTCTCGCGACGATCGTAGCGGTTCTGTTCGCCGTTGCTGGGGTCGTCAATCTCGCACGACGCGGCGCGGTGAAGCGCGACTTCGCGCGCTGGGGTTACCCGGCCTGGTTTCAGTTGCTCTGTGGCGCGCTCGAGTTGCTCAGTGCGGCACTTCTTCTTGGACAACAAACCAGAGTTTTGGGCCTAACGCTGGCCGGTGCGATCATGATTGGCGCGCTCTTCACGTTGCTAAGAAATCGGGAGCCGTTCCGGCATCTCGCCCCGGCGCTGATCTTCTCGGCTCTCGTTGTGGCTACTGTGGCGCTCCGCGGTTGATGTCCTCGCCACCAGGCGGCGCGGGCAAATCCGTGCTGCAGGTACTTGAAATGCGCACATGGATAGCGGCATTGGAGCAACTCCGATTTGATCAAGTGCGTCACGTGTCTGCTTTTTGTAGCGATGGCTGGGCGCTCCGGGTCGTCTGCCGCAGATCACCGCTTTACGTGCCACGGGAAACGGCCCCTCACGCATGGGGCAGCGGGCGGCGAGTTTGCGCCGTTCGCCATCGCTGCGACGCTGACATCCGACCGTCTGCT
This sequence comes from Paraburkholderia sp. RL18-101-BIB-B, assembly GCF_046026985.1. NCBI lineage: Bacteria > Pseudomonadati > Pseudomonadota > Betaproteobacteria > Burkholderiales > Burkholderiaceae > Paraburkholderia > Paraburkholderia sp. RL18-101-BIB-B. The sequence goes on along the minus strand of NZ_JARESV010000016.1, from coordinate 54,095 downwards.
TCGCTCGGCCACCGGCCGCCTTTGGGTGAGCCGTGCGCGTGGGCCAGGGTCGCTGCGCCAGGCGACGTCAGTTGCCGGCGGCCGGTGCCGCGCGGGCGCTCCTACGCAGGACATCGGCAGGTACACCAAACGTTCGGAGGAACGCACGCCGCATACGTTCCCGATCCGAGAAACCCGTTTCCTGCGCCACCACGTTAATTGTGTGGCGGCCGTGCTCAATCATGAATCTGGCTGCTTCCAGGCGAAGCTGTTCCACAGCTTTGGCCGGCGACTGACCGGTCTCGGCGACGAAGGCGCGGCTGAACTGTCGAGGGCTGAGGTTTGCGACGTCCGCGAGCTCCTCAATGGTGAGCGGATTGCGCAGATTACGGCGAATATGCGCGAGGACCAATTCGATCCGATCGGATTTCGGCGTCATGTCCAGTAACGCGGAATGCTGCATCTGACCACCAAGCCGACGCTGATTCATGACGAGAATTCGGGCAACCATTTTTGCGGCGTCGGGGCCGAGGTCGTTATCGAGCAACGCCAGGCCGAGGTCGATGCCGGCCGTCATTCCCGCCGAAGTCCAGACTGGACCGTCGTTGACAAATATCCGGTCTTCTTCTGTGCGGACTTTCGGGAATCGCGCTCTGAATTCGGATGCGTGTGCCCAATGCATGGTTGCGCGTCTGCCATCCAGGAGTCCCGCCTCGGCAAGGACAAATGCGCCACTGCAGATCGAGGCTATCCGTCTGGATGCCTTGGCCGCCTCTTTCACGAATGCAACTACGGGAGCATCGGAAGCGGGCATTTTCATTTCAGTGATTGAGCCGACGATGACCGTGTCGAATGCCGGGTCGCCAAACGCCTCGGTTTCCAGGGTCATTCCACCCGAAGATACAACAGGACCACCGTGTTCAGACAGGAGATGGACGTCGTAGCACTGGCCTCTCGGCGGCATGTTCGCGATCTCGAATACCGTAAGGGCCGCGAGGCTCATCATCTGAAATCTTCTCGGCACTATGAAGCCAATCCGGTGCATGTCTGATCCTGCCGTTCGCAACATGAACGTGCTGTGAATGAGCGCCGTATGGGTCGAATTCCCAAATAGCAACTAATGATTCCGAGCTGCGAGCTTTCTGCGCGCGAGCGACGGATGTCATGAATGGTGGCAACAACGACATACATCGTAATGGCCTGCGACGTTAAGGTACAAGCACTTCTCTCATCCGCCTCGCAGCCAGCGAAAGGAACACCATCATGTCGAAAATCATCCGCGCCGCAGCCGTTCAGATCGCGCCTGTCCTCTATAGCCGGGAAGGCACTGTCGATAAAGTCGTCAGAAAAATTCTGGAGCTCGGCAAGCAGGGCGTCCAGTTCGCGACGTTCCCTGAGACCGTAGTTCCCTATTATCCGTACTTCTCGTTCATCGAATCGCCATTTGCAATGGGTGCCGAGCATTACAAGCTGCTCGAGCAGGCGGTGACTGTCCCTTCGGACGCGACTCGCGCAATCGGCGAGGCCGCACGCCAGGCCGGAATGGTGGTGTCGATTGGCGTCAATGAACGCGATGGCGGCACGATCTACAACACGCAACTGCTGTTCGATGCCGACGGCACGCTCGTGCAGCGGCGCCGCAAGCTGTCGCCGACTTATCACGAGCGAATGGTCTGGGGAATGGGCGACGGCTCAGGCCTGCGAGCAATCGATACCGCCGTGGGCCGCGTCGGCCAGTTGGCCTGCTGGGAGCACTACAACCCGCTCGCACGTTACGCGCTGATGGCAGATGGTGAGGAAATCCATTCGGCAATGTATCCGGGTTCGTTCGCCGGTGATCTTTTCTCGGAGCAAATCTCCGTGAACATCCGCCAGCATGCGCTGGAGGCGGGTGCCTTTGTGGTCAACGCGACCGCCTGGCTGACGCCCGAACAGCAACAGCAGATTCTGCGGGATACCAATACAACCCAGATTGGCCCGATCTCCAGCGGCTGTTTCACCGCCATTGTTTCGCCGGACGGCGAGTACATGGGTGGCGCGCCGCTGCGTCAAGGAGAGGGAGAGATCATCGCGGATCTGGATTTCTGGCAGATCGACAAGCGCAAACGCATGATGGACTCGCGTGGTCACTACAGCCGTCCCGACGTGCTCGGACTGGTGATCGACCGTACACCGAAGCTGCACGTCATCGAGCGATCGGTGCACGCAGTGGGTGAAGAGTCAGCCAGCGATCTGGAAGAGCTCGCCTGAGCCGCGTGTGAAATCGCGGGATATCGGCGTCGAGTGCGCATCGCGCGAGTGCGATGCGACAGACGCGCGAAATTCAATCAGGCCCAAGAGGCTTGCCGTTGAACCTCCGGCTATGGGTTGTGTGCGCTTCCGTCGACAACAGTTGGTCTAGGCGGCTTGGCGAGTATTCGCATCGCTGCTGCAGCGAGCGTCTTCGATGACCTGCATGAGTGCCTCGCAGGAGAACGGCTTCTGCAAATAGACAAAGCGTCTGTCGTCATTGAAACGAGGAAAGCCGCGGAGCGAATCGGCGTTTCCCTCAGCGACCATGCGACAGCACTGCCTTTTATGTCGGGCAGGTTCTCGTCAAGGAAAGTGATTTCAAAAGCGCCGATACGAAGGAGTCTGGGCGCAGTTTCGCCATCGTAGGCCACAGCACTATGGTGGTCATAGCAGTCCAGCAGGAAAGCGAGACTGTCCGCGACAGACTCAATGTCGTCAGGCTTCGATCGGATTCGAAGCCTCGAGGACATCGTACAAACACGGGATACGTAGGCGGACCGCATGTGTCGCGATCTAACCCACAGCACCAGACGGAGAGTTGGATCCGACCCACCAGCCGCAGCGCGCACGTCTCTCTATCAATCTGCACTGATCGCCATTAAAAATCCAATATTTTCAACTAGTTGTGTGATCGCTTACCGCGACGCCACCGTTTGGCACGCACTTTGCGTTGAACCTCCACGAGGAGTGGCGACACCCTCAAAACAGGCTCTGACATTCCTGACTGACTAATTTCCCCTTGGAGAATCGAAATGAACACGCTGGCAATCAAAGACCTCCCCGTAGCCGTTGAGATGGATCGTACTGCAATGACCGCCGTCAGCGGCGGCAGGTTGCCGCAACAGATCGTGAACATCATCCAGGCCGTTTCAGACTATGCAAATGACGCTCCTACCCAGCACAGTTTTACTGGCAGTGGGGCTTCTGTGACGTACTAACAGAAACACGGTGTTTCGTAGCTCAAGGCCCCGCCAACGAGGGGCCTCTTTGAATTCGCTTCCGGTTCCTCACCAAGCGTGCTCAACTTTTCTCCTCGCAAAACAACCTGCAGCCCACGCTGCAAGGGATCAGCGCTGCGCTGCACTGCGCGCTAAGTCCGAGGAGGTCCGTAGTGGCTCCAGGGGCCTCTCACTTGGGATGTGACTGCTTGCATTCCGTTTCGAACCAATGGTCGACCTGGCGCTGCGCCGCGTGTAGATTCGCTGGGTAGTGTGGGTCGTTGTGCCAAGGTGATGGGTTGTAGCCCGCTTTCCTCAGGGCCGAAAGCTCGCTTTGGTGTTGCGACTTCGTCCGAGGCGCGTTGCTTCTAATCGCGGCCAGGTCACGGCACTCCGTTGGGCTCAGATGTGGCGCGCTTTGTGGCACGCCGGCGGCGGCATATCCAGTCAGCAGGAGCGTCAACGCGGCAAGCGCCGAGCAGTTTCTCATGAGGTTTTCCATAGCGCATCTCCACGCGTCCGATTGGCGCAACTCGAGCGGTGCGATACCGCCGGTCGCGCGTGACTTCCGCGTTTATTTTGCCTTAGTCCAGTCACCGGAAGAAGGCCACTGTACAAAGAGAAGAAAGTCAGGCGCCAGCGCCTCGAATGACCATCGCACCTCCGAAAAGAGAATACGCCCACCGGTTGTCGAGCGTCCGGGAAGCGTCGGCTACGGCCGATCGCTCGTAGGGCGGAAGTCGGCCACATTGGGACGTTGATCCATGCCTTCATGCAGACGTTCGAACGTCTGCGCCACCCCAGATAGCGTTTCCAGGTTCGTCACTTTGCCGGGAAGGCGTGGCGGCGACCGAACCAGACCACCAGGAATGTCGGCACGAGCAGAAGAGCAATCACGCCAGGCAGGTAACGAGCGCCAAGCGTCGTAAGCATCGCGCCACCGACCAGGCCGCCGCCTGCAATCGCAATATTCCAGCAAGTGACGAATATCGACTGTGCGACATCAGCCGCCTCGCCAGCAGCATTTGCGGATGCATTCTGATACAGCGTTCCGGCACCGCCGAAGCTAAGCCCCCACGCTGCGATGCTCGCATAGATTACGAAAGGAGACTCTTGCCAGATGAACATTGCTGCGGAGGCGAGGCAGAACATAGCGACGCTAGCAAGGACGAGTTCTCGCAGCCACTGGTCAACGAGGACGCCGATAATCCAGATGCCGACGAGAGCACTCATGCCGAAGACGAACAATGCTGTTTGCACGCTGCCCGACATGCCTGACGAGGCGAGGAACGGCGAGATGTAGGTATAGATGACGTTGTGGGACATCGCATACGCGAGCGTGACGATCAGCACAGGCTTCACACCCGGAATGCCAAACACTTTGCCGATGGACACGTGGCGACTTGCGGCGAGGCCCGGAAAGTCGGGTACGCCAAAGCGTACCCACGCCAGCAACAGAACTGTCAAGGCGCTCATGACGCCAAAGGCGGAGCGCCAGCCAACAGCCTGTCCGAGGACGGTGCTGAGCGGGATACCAAGCGACAGTGCGATTGGTGCGCCTACCATCGCTATCGCGATGGCGCGGCCGCGCAGATGTTCGGGGGCCATGCGACTGGCGTGACCCGCAACAAGAGCCCAAAGCAGGCCAGCGAAGACTCCCGCGAAGAACCGTGCTGCGAGTGTAATCGCGTAGTTCGTCGACAGGGCCGTCACCGTATTCAGCACGAAGAAGCCACCGATGGCCAGCAGCAGCACTGACCTTCTACGCCATCCGCGTGTCATGGCCGTCAAGGGGATAGCTGCGATTATCGAGCCAATCGCATAGGCAGTGACGAGCTGCCCAGTCAGCGCTTCCGAAACATTCAAATCCGCGCCAATCTGCGGCAACAATCCGGCCGGCATTGCCTCGGTCATCATTCCAATGAAGCAGGCTGTGGCCAATGCAAGTAATCCCAATACTGGGAGTTTTGTTGATACGTCTATTTCAGTTGACGCTGCGGGTGTAGCCATTCTGTTCTCTCATGTGCGTGGGTTACGAAGCTGTTCCAAACCCAGAGACTCGATTGAATTCGTTTGTTGCGATCACGACTCCTGCATCGAAGCCCACGCCGGGCTCCTCTGCCAAGGCTGGGACCCCGCACTTCAACGACTTTCCGCGCGCTCGACCGAATAGGCGGGGAAGTCCGTGTAGCCCACTTCACCGCGGCGGGTATAGAAGGTCGATGGGTCGGCTTCGGCTAGCGGCCAGCCATGCTTGAGCCGCTCCGCCAGGTCCGGGTTTGCGATGTAGGGTCTGCCGAAGGCGATCAGGTCCACTAGCCCGGTGTCGAGCGCAGCCTGAGCGCTCTCGCGGTTCGTGAAGCCGCCGCACCAGATAATCGCGCCCGGAAAAGCGGCGCGAACCTTGGCGAGCAAAACGTGGTCGATGTGCCGTTCCTTGAACTCGCTGCTCTCCATGTTTCCCGAAGGCATGAGCTGGTAGACCAGATGCATGTAGGCGACCCCGCGGCGACCCAATTGCTCTGCCACGTACAGCAGGGTTTCCTCTGCAAGAGGGTCTGCCGGCATGGAGTTGTACTTGCCGAACGGAGACAAACGAGCGCCAACGCGCCCCGGACCCAATTCACGCACCGCCGCTTCAACGACTTCCATCAGAAATCGCGTGCGATCTTCGACATTGCTGCCTCCGTAGCGGTCGTCACGGGTGTTGAGCACCGAGTTCATGAACTGGTCGAACAGATAGCCGTTGGCTCCGTGGATTTCGACACCATCGAAACCGGCCTGCCGGGCGTTGGCGAAGGCCTGGGAAAAGGTGCCGACCAAAGCCGACACTTCATCGGTGCTGAGGCGCCTTGGCGTGCCTGCACGAATGAAGCCCAACTTGCCATCGGCATCGTGGGCAAACACATCGGAATGCTCAGCCCGTTCCCCGGTTACCCCCCAAGGGGGCTCGCCATTCGGCATGATCGACGGATGCGCCATCCTGCCGACATGCCATATCTGCAAAAATATCGTGCCGTCATGGCGGTGAACTTCATCGGTCACCCAACGCCAGCCCTGCCGCTGGGCTTCTGTGTAGATGCCGGGCGTCAAGGCGTAGCCTTTGCTGGATGGTGCAACGTCGGTGGCCTCGGTCACGATCAGGCCGGCACCGGCCCGCTGCCCATAATAGGTACCCATCAGTTCATTGGGGACATCGCGATCGGACGTCCGCGTGCGAGTCATGGGCGCCAGGACAATGCGATTCTTCAGCGGAACGATGCCGCCAAGGACTTGAGATTCGAACAGGTTGGCCATATGTCTTCCTTCGATTGGTTACGATCGAAAGCTTACTTTTCGGTAGTCGCCCCCTCTACACACCGTTTGGTCAGTGGTTAGCAAATGAAGATCATCAACAAGCTACCGGGCTTGCCGGGCGAGCGAGCGCTAGCCGTCCTTTCAGGACGCTGGAAGGCGGTCATCCTCTATGTGCTGCTGGATGGCCCGCAACGCACGTGCGAGCTGGAGAAGCGCATTGCCGGCATCTCGCAGAAGGTGTTGATCGAGCAGCTGCGAGCGCTAGAGGAACACGGAGTGGTGAGCCGGCAGCCCAGCGCTGGGGATAGTCAAGGGATCGAATACCTGCTCACCCCGCTTGGCGCAAGCCTGCGGCCCATCCTGGATTCTCTGATCGAATGGGGAGCGCATCACGCCAAGGAGCTTGACGAGGTCCATAGGCTTCTGCCATGCGATGCTGTCGTTCGAGATCGTATTGGCTGACGGCTAGTTGCTGTCGCTGTCCGAGACGTAGTTTCAGACGGTTAAGGTGTGAACGATCGCGTGATGGGGTCGAGTCGGATCATCGCCGCAGAGCCGTGCGCGGGCGTTTCGTGATCGACCAATAGGCGTCGGCGGAAGCGTCCCAGCAGCGCCGGCCGCTTGCACTGACGATTTTCTTGAGCGCGCAGCCTTGGCGTTTGCCGGCAGCCGGATAGGAGCCGCAGGGACTCTGCATAGGTTGCGGTAGCTTGTGATTCGTGCATTGCCATCTGCAGGTCCCGGTCAGGTCAACGCGACTCAGAGGTGGCCGGAACCCTGGTTTTGAGTGCAGGCAATCAACTGCGGAGGTTTGCCGTGACCGATCATGAAACTGAGGATGATCGAGAAGCCCTCCATCTTCTCATTCGCGGATTTCAGGTCTCGCGCATGCTCCGGCTGGTGGCTGATCTTGGTCTCGCGGACAAGATTCCGAGAACGGGAAGCCGCAATATCAGCGAGTTGGCTACAGCCTGTGCAGTGCTTGCTTCGCCACTGCTTCGAGTGCTACGGGCGCTGGCCGCATTCGGCGTCTTTCGTATAAGCACGGACGGACGCGTGTCCCACTCTCCGCGCTCCTGAGGACCGATGAACCGAACAGCCTTCACTACGGAGCAAGGTTCTGGACTGCGCCCGGCTCGTGGAAGGCTTGGGGTGTTCTGGATGCTGCGCTCGCCGGCGACACTCCGCATGAAGCCGCCTGGAACATGAGCCGCTTCCAGTACCTTCGTGAACACGCCGACGAGGCTCGGAGTTTTGATGCCTTCATGGCGAACTTCCCCGATCATCGGCACCAGGCGCTTGCCGCTAGCTATGATTTTTCCGGGGCGAACCTAATCGTCGACATTGGTGGTGGCAACGGAGAGGCGCTGCGCCGTGTACTCGCCCGGTTCCCGTCGCCGCGCGGAGTAATTTTTGACCGCGATGACGTCGTAGCCGCAATACCGCCGGAAGCGCGATTGAACGGAAGAATCGATGTCCAGGGCGGGAGCTTCTTTGATCTCGTTCCTGAAGGCGCGGACATCTACCTTCTGATCCGCGTTCTGCACGACTGGTCCGACGAAGATTGCATTCGAATTCTTCGCAACTGCCGTGCCGCAATGAACCGAAGCGCGCGCTTACTGATCGTGGAGCAGATCCTTGAGCCCGACCCGGCGATCGGACGGCCGAGCGGTTATCTGGTCGACACGCAGATGATGGCCATGTTCGGTACCGCGCGGGAGCGTACAGGAGCTGAATTCGACCAACTGCTCCAGGGTTCAGGTTTGGGACTTGAGCGCGTGATTGAAACCACATCGCCGGTGCGGGTCATGGAAGTTGTCCCGATATGAGCTGCGGTGCGCTCGCGGTGTGTGCTTCGGAGAAAACCGAAAGAACGTCGCGGGTCGATTGTCTGCCTAAGGCGCACCGATCAATGGCGGAGCATTCCGCTGATCCAACGTCGGATCGGGCTCGGCCATTCAAATGTCGGCTCAACCCCGTGCCCCACAACATCGTCTCGAACTCAACACTCATTGATTAGGACGTCGTACACGTTCAAAACGATATTCCAGAGCGCGTCACCGGTGCCGCGTTCTCGACAGCGACGACGCCTACGCTTTGGCGCGCTTTCGAGCTGTGCGTGTAACCGCTGGCTTCTGAAGGGGCGCGCATTGCTGAATCACGCTCTGGAGATGATCCGGACCCGCCGTGATGGCGCCAAGTAGTGTCATCACGACGAAGTCGATCAACTTGGGGATCGCCACTTTCGTGTCCGCGCGCGGCGCGCGGTTGGCCAGGAGCAGTGTGGCGAGACCATGCTCCGTACTCCACGCGGTATGGGTCACGAGTTTGAGATCGGAGTGGGCCCAACCACTCTCGATAGCCAGCGCCTCGATCGTCTCGGAAAACAACCCGAACGACCTGTTACTTTCTTCGGCGAGTTCTGGATACGCTTGATGCGCCACGATGCGAGGCCCGATCATCAGACCGAACAGCCCATTGTGGCGCTGCGCGAACTCAACATACACCCGCATCATCCGGTACGCTTTGGCAAGCGCCGTATCCTCGCTATCACGGATCGCAACGCGCAGCGCAGCGAGGTCACGATAGCCGCTTGCCGCGATCGTGGCCAGCAGTTCGTCGATACCCGCAAAATGTCGCGAGGGCGCGGCTTCTGATACGCCCACCATGCGCGCGAGGTAACGCAGGCTCAAGTCTTGTGCCGATACCTCCATGAGCGCGCTGCGCCCCGCTTCGATGAGCGCGTTGCGCAGATTGCCATGGTGGTAATCCGCATTCTTCGGGATAGATGACTTGGGGCTCACGTGACCTTCGTTCGAGGAGCAAAACAAGGAAATGATTATAAATTCTGCGCAGAGAGGCACGCAATATCGCGGATCACGCGTTAAACAAGCATGCGTCGCTACTGGCATTCTAGCGGCTCGGTTGCGGGGCTGGGCGTCGGAATACATCGCATGCCTGGCCGCTCAGAGGTGCGCAGTGCCCAGAACGGCTTTTCGGTGCAAAACGCGGGTACTTGCCGGGAGCGCCTGCCGCGCCCACGTCGGCATCGACTAATCACGTTGCACTTTTAACCGATATATCGCCAACCGGCGATCGCCTCCTGACAATGCGCTGCACGCCGAACAGAAGAACAACGACGCCAAGTGCCTGGACACAGGCCACCATGATGAATCCACTCGCATAAGTTCCCGTTGCGTCGCGAACATACCCGATCACAAAGGGCGTAACGAAGCCAGCGACATTGGCGACGGAACTGATTAACGGCACGCCAACGACCAGCGACTTACCGCTGAGCAGGCCGACGGACATCTGCCAGAAGAGCGTTATACCAGCCCCCGTTCCCGCGAAGCCAAGAACAAGCAGGAAGAAAGTCGCGGTGGTACTACTGTGCCAAACAAACACGAGCGCCGAGAGGCTTACCGCAGTGAAGACCGACGCCAGCGCACAGAAGAGCCGGCGGCGATGCGGGGCGCCCCCGATGCTGCAGATGAGCACATTGCCCAATGCCCCCAGAATGCAGGCACCGGCAACGGCACGGCCGATCTCATTGTACCCGCCGAATCCCGCCTCACGCAGTATCGTCGGGGAGAAGAAAAATAGTGCCGCCGTGGCGGCAAGGAGGCAGAAATAAGCGGCGCTCAGGATCCAGACAGCGGGGTTGAGTAACAGGGGACGCTCGTCTACGCCGATGTCGTCCATCGTTTCGGCATTCTTCCTGAGATCGTCCTCGATGAGCTCACGCTGTCGCGCCGAAAGCCACGTCGCGCCGCCAGGCAGGTCCGGAAGTATCGCGAACGCGACGCACGCCAACACGATCGTTGGGATAGCTTGAGTGAAGAACATCCATCGCCAGCCCTGGAAGCCGGCCAGTCCGTTTAAGTGCTCGAGCACGAATCCCCCCGTCAAGCCAATCATGACGGTCGAGAAGAGCGACCCGGAGTGGAAAATACTGAAATTGCGGGTACGCCTTGTCCCCGGGAACCACGCATTGAAGTACAACACTACACCTGGGTAGAACCCGGCCTCGAATACACCGAGCAGGAACCTCAACGCGTAGAACGTCGGTGCGCTATTGACGAACGTCATCGCAACACTCGTCATGCCCCAGCCGCCGGCGACACCGGCAAGCACGGCGCGTGCACCGAACTTTTTTTGCAACATGGTCGTAGGCACGCCGAACAGCACATAGCCGACGAAGAAAAGCCCGGCGCCTAATCCATATACCGTTTCGCTGAATCGCAGATCCACGACCATCTGCAACTTCGCAAAAGCAACGTTCGAACGACCGACCCACGCCAGCATCCATAGGCCAAACAATATCGGCAGTATCCTCCATTGGGCCGAAGCGTAGGCTTTCCGCAGGAGGGCGTTGTCATCTGATGATGACCCGTCTACACAGGCTTGCTTCACCACTTCCATTCGGTCCTCCGACGTGTTGTGTTGATACCGGTAATACGAGGCGCACTGCGGTTATCAAAGGTCGCCGGTCACTTCTGCGACGCACTCTCCGAAGCCGATCGTCCTGAAACCTGCCCGCCTGCATCGGCCGGAAAAAGAGACGGTGTCCCCGTCTTCGAGATACGTTCGCACTTCGCCCGTCGGCAGAGTGATCGGTTCCCGCCCGTCGCGGGTCCGCTCCAGCAAACATCCGCTGTCAGCGCGCTCGGGTCCCGATACGGTGCCGCTCGAAATCAGATCACCGCTGCGCAACGGACACCCGTTACTGGCGTGGTGGGTCAGCATCTGCGATACGGACCAGTACTGATCTTTGAAGTTGGGGGTCGCCATATCGACGCCGGCTATGCCCGCCTGCCTCATGCTTCGGCTTTGCAGCGTGGCGCGCAGGGAGATGTCGATGGCTGCCGAGGCTGTGTGGGAAGCCGACGTAAGGTGTGCCGCAAGCGGCGGCGCGTCGTCGCCACGTATTGGCGCGGCAACCCTGAATGGCGCAATCGCCTCTGCCGTGACCACCCATGGCGACGCACTGGTCATAAAGCTCTTCGCCAGAAAGGGACCCAGCGGTGCGCTTTCCCAGCGCTGGATGTCCCGCGCGGACCAGTCGTTGACAAGGCAGAGACCGAACAGGTGATCTTCAGCGGAGTCGACGGACAACCGCTTCATCGCATGCGTCTTCTCGCCCACGTAAAAGCCGACTTCGAGCTCGAAATCGAGCTTGGTCGTCGGCCGATATCCACTCGTCGCACTGGTTTGTCCGAGTGGCCGACGGCATGGCTCACCGCTGACCGTCACCGACGACGCTCGTCCGTGATAGGCAATCGGCATGCTTCTGAAGTTGGGATGGACGGGTGCGTCCGGCCTCACGAGTTCGCCGGCCCGTCTCGCGTGATAAATCGACGTATAAAAGTCGGTGAAATCTCCAATCTGCGATGGCAACATCATCGTGCATGCGCTCGCGGGCACCAGACAATTCGACACGGTCTCGCGAACCGCCCCTTCCGTGGACGAATGCAGGAGCGCAAACAGTTTGCGCCGCAATGCCGACGAAGACGCCCGTCCCAACGCCATCCATGCATTCAAGGTGTTCTGCCGCAGTGCGTCGTCTTCGGGCGAATGCACCTCAATTGCGTCCGCCAAGAGCAATCGATGCACATCGAGAACAGCATCGCCGATACGCACACCGATTCGCGGCATAAGGTTTGCCTCTGTACGAAATACGCCTAGAGGAAGGTTCTGCAAGGGGAAATCGGTTTCCAGCGTATTGGCGCTTTCAACCCAACTGAGCGCCGCGGCGTCGTGGGTCTCATCTATCGTAACGATCATGTTTTACTCCAGCGCAATCGACCGCTCGCGACGGTGGCGTGTCAGTGCAAGACGCCGCCTGTCACGTGCAACTGTCGCGACAGCGCTTGCGCACGGGCTACAGCCCGTTAGCGCGCCGCGACACGAGGTTGCATTTAGTTGGCCCGTGCTTCCGCAACAACAGCGGCGTCGATCTCCTTCGCGGACGGTGGCGGGCCGCCGACCAGAATGCCCGCATCAATCGCCCGGCGAACCTCGCCCTCCGACAAGCCCGCACCGCGGAACACCTGCTCGTTGTGTTCGCCGCGAAATGCCGGTGCGCTGCGCATTCCAAGCTCGTCATCGGAAAAGCGCCATGGATAGCCGTGGATGAGATACGAACCGCCGCGGCGATCCGGGACCTCGTGCACAGCACCCCACTGCTTCGCCCAATCGGTCTCTGCCAATTCCTTCAGCGTACGGATCTGGCCTATCGCGATCTTGGCCTCGTCGAGCTGCGCATCGAGCGTCCTGAGATCGCGGAACGAGAGCATCCACGTCTGGATCACTGCGTGCAGTGCCTTGTAGTTCTGCAGGCGGCGCTCAGCGGTCCTGAAGCGTGGATCCTGCGCAAGGTCCATACGGCGCATGGCGCGCAAGTAATTCGGAAACGTGTTGCTGCCGATGATGCTTTGCGCTGCCACGAACTCTTCGCCGCCGGGGCCGACGAAATGCGGGCCGTCGGCGGCGCCGAGAATGCCTGGCTCTGCACCGGTATCGACACCCGCGAGATCGAGGTGAGCGCGTTCGTTGATCGACAGCATCACGGCAGCCATCGCGACGTCGATGTATTGGCCGCGCCCCGTTACTTCACATTTGCGCATTGCTGCGAGCACGGCGATCGTCGCTTGCAGGCCAGCATAGACGTCCGCGTGCGACAGGGGATCGGTCCACCTGGGGCCGTCACCCGCGCTGTCGAAATGGCGTAATGTGTTGTGCGTGAATCCCGTTTCAGCCTGCACTGTCGGCGCGTAGGCCATGCGCGAGGCCCAGGGGCCGCGCTGGCCGTATCCGGTGATGGAGACGTAGACCAGCTTTGGATTGCGCCTCGCGAGCGTCTCGTAGTCGAGTCCAAACCCTTTGAGCGTGCCGGCCCGAAAATTCTCTACGATGATGTCCGCCTCGTCGCACAGGCGTAGCACAAGCTCGCGTGCGTGCGGCGCGTTCAGATCGATGCTGACGTTGCGTTTGCCGCTATTTTGCTGCGCGTAGTAGCCCGACATGCCGTCGCGATTCGGGAATGCGGCACGCGACACATCGGGCCGCGGCGGCTCGATCTTGATAACGTCGGCGCCGAGATCGGCCAGCGTCCGGGCGCACAGCGGACCTGCCAGCACCCGCGAAAAATCGACGACTTTGATTCCTTCGAGTGGTCCGGCCATGTCAATTCCCTTCGAAAGTGGCGGTGCCGGGGCCGGCGGTATCGAAGGCCTCAAGCCCACGCTTGAGATCTTGCGACGCCCAGATTGGCTTCTGCACTTCGAACATCGCTTCGTCGGCGGCAGCGACACCCTCGTTGACCGCGACCCGTACGAGCTGCTTGGTCGCGGCATGCGCGACGGTCGGGCCGGCCGCCAGTTCCTGAGCAACCGACAGCGCGACTTCATCGAGTTTGTCGTCGGGCACGACGAGATTGATCAGGCCCCAGCGTTCGAGCGTTGCCGCGTCGTAACGGCGGCCGAGCATCGCGAGCTCTTTTGCACGCGCTGGGCCGGCCCGCATCACCTGACGCTGGATGCCGCCGAGCAGCGGATGCAGGCCGAGCGCGACCTCGACTGACCCGATCTTGGCCGATTCGGCGACCACGCTGAAGTCGCAGGCGAGCGCCACTTCAAAGCCACCGCCAAGGCATGTACCGTTCACCGCGACGACGATCGGGATCGGTAGTGTCTCGAAGCCGCGAAGCACCTCGAGCGGATCCATCAGCGCCTTGCCCTGCCTGGCAATGCGATCCGGAAAAAGCGAGACTTCGGCACCGGCCGAGAAGTGCCGCAGACCGCTGCGCAGCAGGATCGCGCGCGAGCCGCGTTTCACCGCTTCGTCGAATTCTTCGAGTAGCGCGCGATACAGCGTCGGACCCATCAGGTTATGTGGGCGACGGTTCATCGTAAGAACCGTCACATGACCTTTGAGTTCTTTCAGAACAATTGCTTCGTCCATTCTTGCTCCATTTCGTCAGGTTCAAGTGTTTTTCGATTTATATGTTAACAAGCATAACATGAGAGTGTTGTTCTGTTACCAGCGTTTTCCCTGACCGAAAAAGGAAGGACTGGAGAGGTTCGTTTCTTTGTCGCAGCAAAGACAATCAGACTACGGCGAGACCCGAGACGGAGTTCGACTATTCGAACGTCGTAATGCAGTCTGTGATGCGATATCGGTAGCATACCGAACGACAACAGAATGGCACGATCGATTCGATATGCGTGTGCCCGTCAAGACCTGAGGTTGGTCCCGTCCGTGCATCGCGAAGCACTTCAACCATCAGATAGCCTGGACATCAGGCGTGTGATGGAATGCTGGCGGCCCCAGAGCGAACAACGCTCGCGCTGTCATACAGTGCACCCGGCCTCGTTGGCCTCCAGCGAGCCTCTCAGTCGTCGACGCCTGCGACGACGCGCGCGTCCCTTTCCGCTCCGTCCGCCAGTACGGCCAACGCTTTCTGATAAGCCTCGCTCTGAAACGTGGCAAGAGCCTGTTCGAAGCTCGGAAATTCGACCACGACGGTCCGTTCCTTGAGACCCGCCTGGAACGCAACGACCTCGCCGCCTCGCACCAGGAATTTCCCGCCGGCTGCTTTCACCACCTGTGTCGCGAGGACGCCGTACGCAGCGAGTTTGCTTGCGTCATGGACCGCCCGATACGCTGCCACCCAATATCCCTTTGCCATTTCGCTTCCTCAATTTAAAAAATACCTGACCATAGTAACACCGTTAACATCAAGTTCAATGAGGGTTATTCCTGGTCAAAAAATTTGGTCGGAAGGTGAGATAACGGCGTTAACATTAGTCAATGCGATGACTCAATGCCAACCTTTTCGCGGAGAACTCCATGCCGTACACGACTGTCAATCCTGCTACCGGCGAACTGCTCGCCACCTACGACGACATATCCGACCAATTGCTCGAAGCGAAGCTCGCTGCCGCGCATCGCGCTTTTGAAACCGATTGGCGCCGCCGTCCGGTCAGCGATCGGGCGCGCATTGTGTCGCGCGCCGCGGCGCTGTTGCGGGAAAAGGCTGTCGAATACGCCGGCTATCTGACGCTGGAAATGGGCAAACGCAGCGGTGAAGCGCTTAGGGAAGTCGAATCGGCGGCCAGCATTCTCGACTACTACGCGAAGCACGCACAAACCTATCTGCAGCCCCGGCCGCTTGCAGAAGCGCCCGGCGCGGCCGTGCACGTCGAGCCGGTCGGTGTGCTGCTAGGCATCGAGCCGTGGAACTTACCGTACTACCAGATTGCGCGAGTGGCCGGGCCCCAACTGATGGTGGGTAACGTCCTGCTGCTCAAGCATGCCGAAAACGTGCCGCAATCGGCATTGGCCTTCGCGCGACTGTTCGAGGAAGCGGGTGCGCCCGAAGGCGTATATACGAATCTGTTCATCTCGATCGAGCAGGCCGGGCGCGTCATCGACGATCCGCGCGTCCAGGGTGTGACGCTGACGGGCAGCGAGCGCGCCGGCGCCGCCGTCGCCGAACGTGCGGGCCGCAATCTGAAGAAAGTCGTGCTCGAACTGGGCGGCAGCGATCCGTTTATCGTACTCGAGGATGCGCCGCTCGACTGGGCGATCCAGAGCGCGGTCGCGGGCCGCATGTTCAATTCAGGTCAACTATGCGTCAGCTCCAAGCGCATCATCGTGGTCGGCAAGGCACGCGGCGACGCATTCCTCGAAGGCTTCGCGAAGCGGATGGCAGCGCTCGAGACCGGTGATCCGGCCGATCCGGCGACCGCCGTCGCCCCGGTAGCATCCGAGCGCGCGCTGAATCTGCTGCTTGCGCAGATCGATCGCGCGACATTGCACGGCGCGCGCATCGCATGTGGCGGCAAGCGCGTCGAGCGCCCGGGTTTCTACTTGCAACCGACTGTTCTAACCGACATCGCGCCGAAAAACCCGGTATTTGCCGAAGAGCTGTTCGGCCCGGTCGCCGCTTTCCACGTCGTCGAGGACGAAGCTGCCGCGATCGCACTCGCTAATGGCACGCCATTCGGTCTTGGCGCGTCGGTGTTCACCGCGGATACCGAACGCGGCGAGCGGGTCGCCGCGCAGATCGACAGCGGCATGGTGTTCGTCAATCAGCCGTTCGGCACGGCGGCGGAACTGCCATTCGGTGGCGTCAAGCGTTCAGGTTTTGGCCGGGAGCTGTCTCAGTTGGGCTTCGACGAGTTCGTCAACAAGAAGCTGATCAGGGTTGCCCCCGTCGGGGCGGCACCGTTCGGCCCTGCACGGGCCGCTTGAACGGGGAGCCTCACGCTGCTCCCATGACGAAGGGCCCGATTGTGGCGCCTCGTTCCTCTTTCCCTTTGACCGAACACTATGATGAACAAGACGATTATCAGTTGCGCGATAACTGGAAGCGACGATACCCCGCGGCTGAGCCCTGCAGTGCCCGTGACGCCCGAGCAAATCGCCAATGAGGCGATTGCTGCATGTGAGGCCGGTGCGAGCATCGCGCACATCCATGTTCGTGACCCCAGGACTGGCGTTCCAAGCACTGAGCTGTCGCTCTATAAAGAAGTCGTTTCCCGTATCCGCGGTAGTGGATGCCCGATATTGATCAATCTGACGACGGGCCCAGGGGCACGTTTCGTTCCGAGCGACGAAGACCCGAACCGGGGAAGTGAATTGAGTACGATGATGACGCCCGAGGCCCGCGTCCAACATGTGCTCGAGTTGCGTCCGGAAATCTGCACTCTGGACGTAGCGACCATGAACTTCGGCAATCGCGCATTCGTCAACGTCCCCGACCATCTCGTCAAAATGGCAACCTTGATTGAGGAAGCAGGCGTGAAGCCGGAAATCGAGGTATTCGATCTCGGGCACGTGCGCCTCGCGCGCCACCTGATCGAAACGCAGGGGATTCTGCAGGCTCCGCTGTTCCAGTTGTGTCTTGGTGTTCCATGGGGAGCGTCCGCTGACACCGAGAGCCTTCTTCAGATGAAGCGGTATCTGCCCGAGAATGCGCATTGGTCGGCGTTCGGCATCTCGCGCGCCCAATTTCCGATCGTGGCGCAAAGCGTGATTCTTGGCGGCCATGTCCGCGTCGGTCTCGAGGACAATCTTTATCTTGCCAAAGGCGAACTGGCACCGGGCAACGCGGCACTGGTTAAACGTGCGGTCGCTATCGTCAAAAGTATCGGCGCAGACGTGGCAACGCCTGACGAGGCTCGCAGCATACTCGGCCTTCCCGGTCGCCAATAGAACCGGGTAAGAGCGTGCCACGGTGCCGAGCGGGATCGCCGTCCCTAAGAACGCTGCGCTGCGAGGAGCAATGGTTTTAACCGGTAGCCTGTCCCTGGGCTACCGATACCGCCGCCTCACTGATGTCAAGTTCATCATTTCTCGCAAGAGACTTAGATGTTCTGACTTAAGAAACGCGGCATCTATTGATGCATGGAGACTAAAATGCCTTTGTGGAACATCTATCATCCGGTCGGCGCCTACACGGCAGATGACAAGCAGGAAATGGCCAAGCGAATCGCCGACATTTACATCATTCCTCGCTTCTACGTAGGTGTTCTGTTTCATGAACAGCCGAAAGACACCTTCTTCATGGGGGGTGAGCCGCGAAGCGACTTTGTCAGAATCAGATTAGACCAATTCGCCAGACACATTTCCAAGGACGTCGAGTGGACGGCGTCCTGGCTGCGCAAGGCGAACGCTGCGATTGCGCCATTCGTCCAGGATCGAGGCTATCACTACGAGTTGCATGTCGGCGAAACGCCGCGAGAATTGTGGTTGATCGACGGCATTCGACCACCTCGGCCTGATACGGAAGCTGAGAAGAAATGGAAGGTTGAAAACCGGGCGTCGCCATATGATCCGAACGAAGGTTGAATGGGTTGGTTTCGGCTGAAGCAGCGTCGGCGGCTGCACTGACCGCGACACCCGCGTCTTCGTCGGAGGTGCTGGACGTTGTCGGATCGAAGCACGGGTAGCGGCCCCGCATCGAGGCGGGCCGCTGCGCGGCGACAGTGTGGCCGCCAATGTCACACGCGCGGAATGCCCCTCGACATTGGTCGCCGCCCGCAGTGCTGCCTGGAAAGCCGTCGCTCATCTATCGAGCCGAAACGGCGCACAGCCGTAACAATCCGTCCCGTGTCGCAGCAAAGGTATGTGTTTGGCGGTGTCGTGAGCGTGGGACGGCCGAGGCGGATCGCTTCGGCTAATGAATTGTGAATAGACTTGGGTCGGTAAATGGCCGTTTCCATTTGTGCGACCCAAAGCACACGCGAGCACTTCATTGCTTCAGAACTCGCTCGCCGCCCGGCGTCACCCCCAATCTCCCTTGGAGTCGCTGCGTTCAACGCGGTAAACGATGACTTCAAATTCCTCGTTCGCGCCACCGTTCAAGCGTCGTGGGTGCCTGCGGAGATCAACTACAAACCGCGGACCGTAGGTAGTTGGCCGGGATTCTCTCTTCGGGCGCTAGGCGCCGCCGCACGCCGTCAACTCTCAGTGCGATTCGCGATTCCGCGCCCGCTGCGCCGTCCCTTGCGCTCGCGGGCCCTATTAAGGGTCGCTCTGTTCATCAAAGCAATGACGCTTTTTCCTTGGAGAAAAAGCTTGCATTTTTCTTAGAAAAAACTACCTTCAGTAAAACAAAACAATTCTTCGCTCGGCACCGGAGGAGACCCATGCCGGCTACTCGTACGATGATTGCGCGTCGGGCTGGCGTCAGCGTGGCCACGGTCGATCGTGTCCTGCGCGACGATCAGGCTGTGCGTCCGGAAACTGCCGAACGCGTGCATCTCGCACTCGCGAATCTGCGTGATGAGCGGGCGAGCCGCGGCCGGCCGGCAAAGGTCAGCTCGTTCCGAGTCGCGTTCGTGCTGCCGCAAGTGAACTCCCGCTTTCTCGATCACGTCGAGCGCGATATTGCGCTGTCGGCCAGCTTCTTTCGCGAGCATCGCATAACGCCTTCGTTTTACCGCTGCGATTTTTCTAGCCAACGCGAGACCGCGGCATTCGCCGCTGAAGTGATCGACTACGACGCGCTGGTTCTCGCACCTCTCGACTATCCGTGGGTTGAGCGTTTCATCGAGGAGATGAGCGACGCTCACGTGCCAGTCGTCACAGTGTTCTCCGATTTACCCGCAAGCCGGCGCGCCGCGTACGTGGGTGTCGACAACAGGATTGCCGGACGCACGGCAGGACTACTGATGGGGCGCTTCCTTTGCGCGAAGCTTGGCACTGTTGCCGTGCTATCGGGATCGTCGCGTCTGCATGACCAGGTGGAACGTCGCACCGGCTTTTCGCAAGTGTTGGAGGAGGACTTCCGCAACCTGCGCTGGATCGCCGAACCGGACTTCGCCGAAGACGACGATGGCGCCGGCCTTGCCGTACAGGGCTTAAGTGCGCGCCATGCGGACCTGGTCGGCGTGTATGTGACGGGCGGCGGCATCTCCGGCATTGCAGCGGCATTGCAGGAGTCCGGCGACAAGGTTCACCTCGTCCTGATTGGCCACGAATGCACTGCGGAGACCCGCACCCAACTGTCGGAACGTGCGATCGACGTGATACTCGATCAGGACGTGCGCGGCATTGTCCATTGGGCTGGGCTCGCAGCGATTAATTTTCTTAACGACGTCCGGGGGGCGCTTGCCATCCCCACGCCGGAGACCCGGATTTATCTTCGTGAGAATGCGCATGCCTGACGCTCGCGACACGCGGATCGACTTCTGATCTGCCAGAGCCGAAATGCGGTGCCCGGCGCATGGGCGCTGAATGTCATCAGGTTGGAGACCCGAGAAAGACAAGGAGAAGAGACATGGTACGTCTAACGTCAGCGAGGGTAGTGGCGGCAACCCTCATATCGCTGGGGCTCGGCACTGCAACGGGCGCGCAGGCACAGGACAAGCAGTTGACACTCTGCTGGGCGGCATGGGATCCCGCCAATGCACTGGTCGAACTGTCGAAGGATTTCACGACCAAGACCGGCATCAAGATGAAGTTCGAGTTCGTACCGTGGACCAGTTATGCCGACCGATTCATCAATGAACTCAATTCGCACGGTAAGTTGTGTGATCTGATCATTGGCGACAGTCAGTGGATCGGCGGCGCGGCGGTCAATGGACATTACGTGAAGCTCAACGACTTCTTCACCAAGAACAAGATCTCTATGAACGACTTCGTGCCGGCAACGGTGGTGGGATATTCGGAGTGGCCAAAGAATACGCCGAACTATTGGGCCTTACCTGCGATGGCTGACGCGGTCGGATGGACTTACCGCAAGGACTGGTTTGCGCGCCCAGAACTGCGCGCGGAATTCAAGCAGAAATACAACCGTGAGCTCGCGCCGCCTACTACGCTCGATGAACTCAAGCAGACTGCGGAATTCTTCCAGGGTCGAAAGATTGACGGAAAGACAGTCTATGGCGTGTATATCTTCACGGAGCGTGGATCCGAGGGAATCACGATGGGCGTGACCAATGCCTTGTACAACTTCGGCTTTGAGTATCAGGATCCCAAGAAGCCCTATCACCTCGATGGCTTCGTGAACTCGCCGGGCGCGGTGCAGGGGCTCGAATACTACAAGGCACTCTATAAGTGCTGCACGGCGCCAGGCATGACCAACGCCTACATGCAGGAAGGGCTCGACGCGTTCAAGTCGGGTCAGGTGGCGATGCAGATGAACTGGTTTGCGTTCTTTCCAGGGCTTTATAAAGACCCGAATGTCGGTGGCGACAAGATCGGCTTCTTCGTCAATCCGCGTGAATTGAAGCAATACACTCAGTTGGGCGGGCAGGGCATCTCGGTCGTCTCGTACTCGGACCATAAAGAAGACGCGCTCGAATATATCAAGTGGTTTGCGCAACCTGACGTGCAGAAGAAATGGTGGCAACTGGGCGGCTATTCGGCGGCCAAATCAGTGGTGGACGCACCGGACTTCCCGAAGAGCGCACCGTTCGCACCCGCGTTCCTGAAGTCGATGGCAATCGTCAAAGACTTCTGGGCAGAGCCAGCTTATGCCGAACTGTTGCTCGACATGCAGAAGCGTGTGCACGATTACGTCGTGGCCGATAAGGGCACGGCCAAAGATGCGTTGGATCTGCTGGTGAAAGACTGGACCAAGGTCTTTAAGCAAGAAGGGAAGTATTAGGTTTTAGCTGGACTGGACCGGCGACGGCTGAACGGCCTGTCTCTGGTCCGCTTAAAGGAGCCAGGCATGTTGGCAGATAAGCCATTTTCTCCCACGAGTCTCGAAGCGGGAGCGTCAACGCGCATAGCGAAGCGGCTAAGTGGACTGTCGGATCGGGCCATCGCATGGCTCTTCATTCTTCCGACCATTCTGCTGCTTCTTGCGATCAACATCTTTCCGTTGATCTGGGCGCTTCGCCTGTCGTTCACCAACTTCAAGTCGAACATGCCGAGCGTGCCGGCGCGTTTCGTCGGTATCGACAATTATGTCGACATCCTGACCGACGAAGATATCTGGTACGCGATGCAGGTGACCGCGCGTTTCGTGTTCTGGTCGGTCGGGTTGGAGGTGCTGCTGGGATTCGGTCTTGCATTGCTGATCAACCGGCAGTTCCGCGGACATAGCTTCTGGACTACGCTAATCCTGCTGCCGATGATGCTATCGCCTGCGGTAGTGGGCAACTTCTGGACGTTCCTGCTGCAACCGCAGACGGGGCTTTTCAACGATATCGTCAGCTTCTTCACCGGCATCGCGCCGGGGTCATTCCAGATGATCGGCGACGTAGCGCTCGCGCCGTGGACCATTGTGATGGTCGATACGTGGATGTGGACACCGTACGTCATGCTCATCTGCCTGGCGGGCCTGCGTTCAATTCCCGACTATATCTACGAAGCAGCGGAAGTGGACCGCGCGACGCCGTGGCGTCAGTTCTGGTCGATCACGTTGCCCATGACCATGCCGTTCCTGATGCTGGCGGTTTTGT
Organism: Paraburkholderia sp. RL18-101-BIB-B; assembly: GCF_046026985.1. Taxonomy (NCBI): domain Bacteria; kingdom Pseudomonadati; phylum Pseudomonadota; class Betaproteobacteria; order Burkholderiales; family Burkholderiaceae; genus Paraburkholderia; species Paraburkholderia sp. RL18-101-BIB-B. The sequence goes on along the minus strand of NZ_JARESV010000016.1, from coordinate 31,666 downwards.
TTCGCGGCATCGAAAACTTCAAGATGTTCGATATGGTGAACCTGCTGACATCGGGCGGCCCGGGCTCGGTTACTGAAACGGTATCGATCACGCTTAAGCGTGCCGCGTTCGAAAAGTGGCAGACAGGTTATTCGTCCGCGCTCGCAATCATTCTCTTCGTGACGGTATTCGGTGCGGCGAACATTTACGTGAAGGCACTTAACCGGATCAAACAGCGATGAGACCGACTACGACACAACATTCCGTGGTGGCGTCATCTCCGCGCGCCAAGCGCTTCGCGGCTGCGGTCGTTATCACGTATGCGCTGATTGCTACGTTACCGATGGTCTGGATCTTCCTGACGAGCTTCAAGACGCAGGAAGATGCGATAGCGTATCCGCCCGTCGTGCTGTTCCAGCCTTCCATGGAAGGCTATGTAAACCTGCTCACGATCCGCTCGCGGCAGACACCTGAGTTCATTGCGAGCCTGCCGCCTGCGCGGACCTGGTATGAGCGTGAGGTGCGCAAGCGCAACATGGTGATCGCCGGACCGTCGAAGGTTTTGCCGCGCTTCATGAATTCGCTTGTCATTGGATTTGGCTCGACGTTTCTTGCGGTATTTCTCGGCACGCTGGCGGCATACGCGTTTTCGCGCTTCAAGGTGCCGCTGTCCGACGATCTGCTGTTCTTCATTCTCTCCACACGGATGATGCCGCCCATTGCCGTCGCCATTCCGATCTACCTGATGTATCGCGCACTGGGTTTGAGCGACAGCTATGTCGGCATGATTGTGCTGTACACGGCGGTGAATGTCTCACTTGCGGTGTGGCTGCTTAAAGGTTTCATGGATGAGATCCCGCGCGAGTATGAAGAGGCTGCGCTAGTGGATGGCTACACGCGTTTGCAGGCCTTCGTGAAGGTGGTGTTGCCGCAAGCGATGACGGGCATTGCCGCTACAGCGATCTTCTGCCTGATCTTTGCATGGAACGAATACGCATTTGCTTCGCTGCTGACAAGCGGCGATGCGCAGACCATGCCGCCATTCATTCCATTCATCATCGGAGAAGGCGGTCAGGACTGGCCGGCCGTTGCAGCTGCAACAACATTATTCGTGCTGCCGATTCTCTTTTTCACCGTCTTGCTGCGCAAGCATCTGTTGCGGGGCATCACCTTCGGAGCCGTGCGCAAATGAAACGCGATGTCATTCCGCCGCACCGCTGGCTGTTTCGTCGCAGCTACAGCGAGGGTGCATCGACGGTACTGATCGGCTTAGGTGTAGCGATGCTTGTGCAGCCGTTTTCATTGGCGCTCTTCACCTGGTCGTTTCCGGTCCTTTTGGTGGGCGCGCTCGCGTTCGTCGTCACCAGCCATTTTCCCGGCTGAATCATGTCTACGATCGTTCTCGCTCATCTCCACAAGCGCTTCGACGATTTTGTCGCGGTGCGTGACACCAGCCTGACCATCGGTGCGGGACGCTTCGTCGTGCTGCTCGGACCGTCAGGCTGCGGCAAGACCACAACGCTGCGGATGATTGCGGGGCTGGAACTGCCGACTTCCGGGCAGATCCTGATCGATGGTGAGGACGTCACTGCGTTGCGCGCGCGGCAACGCGATATTGCTTTCGTGTTCCAGATGTTTGCGCTGTATCCACATATGACGGTGCGCAATAACATTGCTTTTCCACTGAGGAACGAACACGTGTCGCGCAGCGAGATTGCTGCCCGGGTCGATACAGCGGCGCATATGCTGCGCATCGAGAACATTCTCGATCGTAAGACTGGCGGCCTGTCCGGTGGCGACCGGCAACGCGTGGCGCTCGGCCGCGCGATCGTGCGGCAACCGAAGGCATTTTTGATGGACGAACCGCTCGGCACGCTCGACGCGGATTTTCGTGAACTGATGTGTCTGGAATTGCGCAAACTGCACAACGCGCTCGCCGCCACCACGGTGTACGTCACACACGATCAGAGTGAGGCGATGGCCATGGCGGACGATATCGTCGTGATGAATCAAGGTGAAGTGTTGCAGGCGGGCTCGCCCCATGAGATTTATCACTTCCCCGCGACAGTGTTCGTCGGCAACTTCATCGGCAGTCCGCCCATGAATTTCTTGCCCGTCGACGAGCCGGTTACGGAGGGACAGGAGCAGGTGAGTCTGCATGGCGCGTCGGTTTCCGTACCGCGTTGCGATGCCGCTGCCGCGCACGTATTGCTGGGAATCAGACCGGAGCACGTCATGATCGACGAGCACGGTCCGCTGCGCGGTCAGGTGATCGCCGACGAATACCTCGGCTCGCACCAGGTGTTGGCGGTTGAAACCGCGCTCGGCGTCGTGCGCGTGCGGGCAAGCAAAGACGCTGGTGTTGCCGCGGGCACGATCGTCGGTCTATCGTTTCGGAAAGAACGCACGCTGCTTTATGACGCCGCTACTGAACGCCTGCTGCCGGGCGCTGCTTCCACGCTTTCTGTCAACGGAGACGTTCATGGCTGAAGTCCAGCTACGCAATGTATCGAAGCGCTTCGGCAACATCGTTGCGGTGGACGACCTGTCGATCGAGGTTAAAGACGGGGAATTCGTCGTGTTGCTCGGACCGAGCGGCGCGGGCAAAACGACTACGCTGCGTTTGGTCGCGGGACTGGAACGTCCCGATGCCGGCGACGTGCTGATCGACGGCGCGGTCGCCACCGGCGTCCATCCTTCCGATCGCGATGTCGCGTTTATCTTTCAGCAATACTCGTTGTATCCGCATCTGACTGTGTTCGGCAATCTTGCGTTTCCGCTGCGCTCGCCACGTCGTCGCAGCAGCGAGGAACAGGTCCGCGCGCGCGTGCATGCGGTCGCGCAGATGCTGCATATGGAAGCGAAGCTCGACAACATGGCAACGCATTTGTCCGGCGGCGAAATGCAGCGAGTCGCGATCGGGCGTGCGCTCGTGCGCGAGCCGAAAGTGTTTCTGATGGACGAACCGCTGTCATCGCTCGATGCAAAACTGCGTGAGGAATTACGTATCGAGCTGAAGCGGCTACATCGTACGATTGGCGCGACCATTCTCTATGTCACGCATGATCAGGTGGAAGCCACCACACTCGCCGACCGCATCGGCATTCTTGAACACGGCCGTCTGGTGCAACTCGGCACACCGCGCGAGGTCTACGGTAATCCGGTTTCATTGAGCGCGGCGCAGCGGCTCGGCTCGCCGCCGATCAACCTGTTGCCGCCAACGCTGTTCGATTCAGCAGCGGTGCCGACCGGCACCGCGACCGTGGCGATTCGTCCTGAAGACGTGGTCCTGCACGAGGGCGACGCGCGTGATTCACCCGGCACCCATCATGCACGCGACGCACTCGACCTGAAGGTGCTCGAATACTCACCGCTGCGTCATCTGTTGATTCTGGAGCACGCAGGAACTGCGGTTGTGGCGACCACGATGGCCGAGCGCAATTTCAGCCCGGGGCAGTCGGTGGGCGTTTCGCTGCCCGCTCGCAGCCTCTTATATTTCCGTGCAGACGGCAGGAGGATCCCGACATGAACGGCAAAACGGTCATGGAGTGTATCGACGCCGCATACGCAGCGCTCAAGGAACACACGGACGAAATAGCCGTACTCGACCAGCAGATCGGCGATGGCGATCACATCTTCAATCTGCTGCGCGGCATGGAGGCCTTGCTTGCAATGCGTGCGGACATCGAAGCGGAAACCTTAAGGGCCGCGTTGGAACTCGCGGCGAACAAGGTGCTGTCGACGGTCGGCGGATCATCCGGGCCGCTGTTCTTTTCGTTGCTGAACGGGATGGCGAAAGCATCGGCGAACAATCCGCTGGATGTTGCGGGCACCGCCCTCATGTTTGCGGCGGGCGTCGAAGCGGTCGGACAGCGGGGCAAGACGGGCGTAGGCAGCAAAACGATGATGGACGTGCTGATTCCCGTTGCCGCGCGCTTCAAGGAGCTTGCGACCATCGAATCACTTACGTCGCGAAAAACAGTGCTGGATGAATTGCCGCAGGTGGCCGAGCAGAACATGCTCGCCACCCGCGATATGCTCGCGACCAAAGGGCGGGCATCGTTTCTGGGCGAACGCTCGCGCGGCCATATCGACCCCGGTGCGCGTTCCAGTCAGATCATGATCACCGCCGTATGCGCGCATCTGGCGCGCAACCAGGTGTGAAAGGAGGCCAGACCATGAAAAAATTCATCAACCACGTCGACGATTTCCTCGCCGAAAGTCTGGCGGGATTTGCATCCGCGCATAGCGACCTGGTCGTGCTCAACAACGAACCGGTGTACGTGCGCCGTAAGACGCTTAAACCGGGCAAAGTGGCATTGATATCGGGCGGCGGTTCGGGGCATGAGCCGTTGCATTCCGGATTTGTGGGTTATGGAATGCTCGACGCAGCCTGTCCCGGTCAAGTCTTCACATCACCTACGCCGGATCAGATGATGGCCGCTGCCGACGCTGTCGATACCGGTGCGGGGGTGCTATTCATCGTGAAGAATTATTCGGGTGACTTGATGAACTTCGAAATGGCGTCGGAGATGTCCGAGATCCCAAACGCGATGGTACTGATCAATGATGACGTGGCAGTGGAAAACTCCAGCTACACCACCGGGCGGCGTGGTGTAGCTGGCGCGGTGATCGTTGAGAAGCTGGTAGGCAGCATGGCCGAAAGCGGCGCCGACCTTGAACAGTGCAAGGCGTTCGGCGACCGGATCAACAAGCGCACCGCTTCGATGGGTGTGGCGTTCAGCAGTTGCACCGTGCCGGCCGCGGGAACGCTGACGTTCAAGATTGGCGATGATGAGATCGAAGTGGGTGTGGGCATTCACGGTGAGCCGGGCCGGCGCCGCGCAAAGTTCTCAGGCGCCGATGCGATTGCGGGAGAGCTGCTCAAAGCGATCGTCGATGACCTCAAGCCCCAAGCCGGGGCTGAATTGCTGGTGCTCATCAACGGCCTTGGTGGAACACCGCTTGGCGAGCTTTACCTGCTCTTCAACTCGACGCGCGCGTGGCTTCAGCAACGCGACCTGAAGGTCGGCCGGGCACAGGTGGGTGCGCTGACGACTTCGCTCGAGATGGCGGGCGCCTCGATTACGTTATGTGTGCTGGACGACGAAATGGCCCGCCACTGGGACAGCCCGGTCCATACGCCGTCGTTGCGTTGGGGGATGTAGGGCGCGCTGGCTGCGAGAAACGCGCTGGTGCGGTGATTGACTGTCGCTACTGTGGTGGTTCGGTTTCACTACCGGCGTGGTCGGTGTTTCGTGCCCGGATCAGCAGTATGCAGCTCGCGTTAATCTCGCGTGCGCTCATCCGGCGGAGTTGGGGTCGTGAGGCAGCGCGAAATCCTGACTCGTAACGCGGCGTCCCACGCCGTTGCGAGCGGCTTTGGAAGATTGATCCGCAGCGATCCGGTCAGCATTGGCGCCATGACCAGAAGAATCACGACCAGTACAAATCACATCGACCAGCGGCGTGATGTTGATTTCAGCAAGAGGTTCGTCCGCGTCTTGTGCATTCGAATGCGAAACCATGCGAGTACCTCCTCCCGGTGAGTGCTCGGCGCTACGCGAAAACCGTTCCGTTGCGCAACGCTCACCAGTAGGGGCGGCGAGTCCTGTGCCATTGACCTCGGTCAACCTGGATGCACGGCCCGAATTTGACGTGCCGCGCATAGCTCCTATGCTGGTGACAGGCGGGCGTCGCGCAGGCCGACCGCTTCGAAGGGTGGCGCGCCCCGTTACAGCTTCCTTTCCTGCGCAGCGAATCAGGTGATGGTCATGAAGATCCATTTCCCCGAAGAGTGTCCTGAGTATTGCGCGCGCGACCTCGTCGTCGCGTTCCCGGCCGAAGTGAATGCTGTTCGCATCCAGTGCGCGATCACCGCCGAAGCGCTCGAAGATCATTTCGGTGCCGCTTCCCTGCGCGAAGATGATCTGATTGGCGCGTTCAACTCGAACCGGCATCCTATCGAACACGCAGCGCGACATTTGCTCAACGAGATCGGCGGCAAACCTATGCTCCTACACAACGGTTATTTCCGGTTTTGCGAGTGAATTCCGAGCGAGGCGGCCGAGTGGGGTCGTGTCCTTCCCGGTGCGAACCGGCTTGGAGTTTCAAGGAGAACGGTATGCGTGCAATGGTGTTCGACGGTAGCGCAGCATCGCTGCGAGAGCAGGAGGTGCCCGACCCCGCGGCCGGTCCCGGCCAGATCCTGATCGATATTCACGCGTGCGGCGTGTGTCGCACTGATCTTCATCTGGTGGACCATGAACTCGAGCATCCCAAACGGCCCGTCATTCCGGGCCACGAAATCGTCGGCACGGTAGCCAGGCTCGGCGCGGGCGTGACGGGGTTCGCCGTTGGCGACCGGGTGGGGGTGCCGTGGGTCGGCCACACCTGCGGGCATTGCCGCTACTGCCTGTCGGCGCGGGAAAATCTGTGCGACGAACCCGGCTTCACGGGCTATACGATCGACGGCGGTTACGCTGAGCGCACCGTCGCCGACAGCCGCTACTGCTTTCATCTGCCGGAGCAGTACACGGACTTCGAGGCAGCGCCGCTGCTATGCGCCGGTCTCATCGGCTATCGCACCTTGAGCATGGTGGGCAACGCGCAGCGGATCGGCATCTACGGTTTCGGCGCCGCGGCGCATATCGTCGCGCAGGTTGCGCGTCATCAGCAACGCACAGTGTATGCGTTCACGCGCTCCGGCGATCACGCAGCCCAGCAACTCGCGCTGCGTCTCGGCGCGGCGTGGGCGGGCAGCAGCGACGAGGCGCCGCCCGACGAACTCGATGCGGCATTGCTTTTCGCACCGATCGGTGCGCTCGTTCCGCAAGCATTGCAAGCGGTTGCGAAGGGTGGTGTGGTGGTCTGCGGCGGGATTCACATGAGCGATATTCCGTCGTTCCCTTACGCGTTTCTGTGGGGCGAGCGACGCGTGGTGTCGGTCGCGAATCTGACCCGCGATGATGGGCTCGCCTTCATGCGAATTGCAGCCGAGACGCGTCTCACGATTGAAACGACGAGTTATCCGCTGACGGAGGCCAATCGGGCGCTGAGCGATCTGCGCGATGGCAGGCTGACAGGTGCGGCCGTGCTCGTCATCCGATAGCGTGGTCGGTCTTGATGGCTGACGCCGCTCCACGATGGTGGCGTTGACCGCCGCGAGCCGGAATGCGAGCCGATTCCGGCTTCAAACCCGCACAAGGCCCTCGTGATCGAGAATCCGGATGTCCTTGCCGTGTGTATCGAGCAATCCGTCGCGCTGAAATTTGGAGAGCATCCGGCTCACTGTTTCGAGCTTGATCCCTAGATAGCTGCCGATTTCCTCGCGTGTCATGCGCAGGTGAAATTCGGCCGGCGAATATCCGCGCATTCTCAGGCGGTCAGACAGATTCAGCAGGAACGTCGCCACCCGCTGTTCGGCGGACATCGTGCCGAGCAATTCTTCACCTCGCTATCACTTCGCACGTCCGTTTCTTCACTGTCGAACTGTGCAAAAAGCCACGGGCAGTGGCAGGCATGAAATCAGTGCAACAGTCAGACAACTTATCAGGCGCATGTCTATTTCCCGCGATAGGCGTTCGGAAGGACGTGAGAGATTTGCAGCAAGAACGCCGTCGCTGAGAATACTCGCGCTTCCACGAAATTTCAACGGCATCCAATTTGATGCCGGGCTTGCGATCATTGGTCACTTTCTGGCCGCGTGGCCATTCCACGACGATCGACCGTAGAGTTGGTCAGACGGACCGCCGCGTTGGGCATCAGGTTTCCTTAAGCTGAAGTCGATAGCATTGCTCAACCTTGGCGACGCGCATTTGTGTGCAATCGAATCAAGAGCCCTCAGGTGAAGTTTTACAAGTGCAATTACGTTCCGTCGAAGCTAAGGAGTGAGAGTGGCAAACCTCCAGGAAAGCACGCGTCCGGGATATGACGCAGTCGCGCGGGCGCTCCATTGGCTAACCGTCCTGTTGATCGCGATGCAGTTCATGATTGGCTGGACGATGCCCGACGTCCAAAAGGACACGCAACCCATCGGATTGATCGCTTGGCATCTCGGTGTCGGCTCGACACTCATCGTCGTCATCCTGCTAAGGGTGATCTGGCGATTGACGCACCGACCCACGCCGGACGACCTGCCGCCGTTTTTCAGCATCGCTTCGCGCGTCACGCATCTTCTGCTCTATGCAACACTGGTGCTAGTGCCGCTGTTGGGGTGGATCAACGCGTCCTCACGCGGCTGGACGGTTCGGTTGCTGGGTCTCGTGCCGTATCCGGCACTGAGCGCTCCGGGCTCGGCTTTCGGCCACAAGATGGGGGATGTGCACGGCATCCTTGCCTGGGTGCTGTTCGCGCTGATTGGTCTGCACGTGGCGGCAGCGTTGTTCCATCGCCTTGTTCTGCGAGACCACGTGTTGCAACGGATGCTGCCGCATGCGGGGCCATCGCGCCAATCGGCACGTAACCGCTGAGGTCGGCCTGAATGATTAGGGACACAAGGAAGCGCACCGTATCAATGCTATCGGTTGGCTTCGCGCCGCGGTGTTGGCGCAAACGACGGCATCAGTTCGACGGCTGGTCTGATAATTAACGTAGCATCAGCGCCGCTGAACGAAGGTCTCTTGTGGGACGGGTGCGGCTCGTCGCGACGAGCGGCATGCCGTCAACGCCTGTCGGCTGGGACGTGTACTCACCTAGCCGTAACTGGGGTGCTGGCGTTGGCTGCGGAGTGTACGATGAGCGCTTGGCGAGCCGCGTATGCGGCCGTTTTCTGCATTAGAATGGGCTAGTATGTTGCCGTGCATCGCTGGCAGTATCTGGACAGCACGACGTGCGGGATTCGCGTTAGAGGAATGCCATGCCGACTTACCAGTATCGTTGCGAGAAGTGCGGTGAGACGTTCGAGCATGCCGAACATCTCGTTGAACATGAAACCGCTCATCCGAATTGTCCGAAGTGCGGGAGCGAGAAGGTTCAGCACATACCCACGCCATTTGTCGCGAAAACGTCCAGAAAGAGCTGAGCTCTACCTGCTGACAATTCATCCTCTTTGGTGGGGTGAGCAACCGGGTAGGCACGTCCCTTCGGTTTCGGGGCGATATACTGCGATCTACGAAACTCATGTCCGAGCGAGCCCGTCCGAGTAACTTCGGACAAAAGTGCGCTGCCTTTACTCATCCCGTCAGATCGAATCCGTTCCGATTCAGCGCGTGAATCATCCGCTTGTATGTCAAGTCTCGCCACGCTCCGTTCCAAGCGGATGTGTGCGCCCAGATTTGCGGCAGCGGTCGCCGCGCACGCTTGTGTCAACCCATGCATCAAGGTCATGGCTTTCCCGACACGAGCAAACATCAGTTGTCTGATGCTCCGCGAACCAGCTCGCAGTTACATTTCCATCGAATTCCTTCGGCAATGAGCTAATCTGATTTGATGGCGACCGGACCAACGCCGTCGTCTTTGAAGCACGGTTTTGGGGCCGCCGTCGTTGGTCATCGTCGTGCGTTGGCGTCCGATTTTGAACACGTAAAACGACCCTCATTGGCCGCTTTGAAGCGGCGCATAAGAAGGGCCAACCGCAATGGGCATTCGTCGCCGCTGCTCCAATTGTAGTTTGCTGATTCGCTAGCCCGTCCAAACGGCAAGCGTTCTGGCGACATCAATGATTAAAAGGAGCATGGCAATGAAGTACATGATTAGCTGGTTCGAACGCACACAAGGTTCGCCTGTGGAGTACGAGAATGCCCAGAAGCGAATCCTTGATGTGTTTAGTCAATGGAAGGCGCCCGACAACTTCAAGATCGAGTTTTTCGTGGTGCGTGTGGGAGAGTGGGGTGGGCACATGTTGGTTGACTGCGACGATCCGTTAGCGGTTCACAAAGTTTGCTCGACATTCCCTGCATTTGAATTTCGCGCGCACCCCGTAGTGGCCGTCGAGGACGCAGTCCGGGTCGAACTCGAAGCGATCGCCTGGCGAGACGGACTGAAAAGTAAGTGACATTCGAGAGGATCATGTCGCCTTCACGGCGAGTGAAGCCGAGACACGGTCCTCCTTTTTAAAGTGACCAGCGTCTTGGCACTGCCGCCGAGCGGCGGCCTAAACCCCGCTCAGTTGGACGGCCAACGGCCTGCGCCCGCCGGCAGTCGTTGACAGCAAGCGTCCGCTTCAGGGAGGGATGAACGGCTGGAGCGGATCGGCTTTGGACGCCAACGCGCCGCGTCCGCGCAACTCGCGTTTTGATGCGAACGGTGAAGCCGTGCTCGTGGATCGCACGCCACTTCGGTGGCGGCTGACCTACAATATCACCATGGTCGCTACCCAATTAGGAGACTGCCATGACCCAGTCTATGATCTACTTCGTTGTCGGCTTGGCGATCTTGTTGGTCGCCGCGTTCATGGTGGCACAACGTTACAGGCGCGATCACCCCGCAGAGGGGATGACTCAGTGGCTTGACTCGCACCATATGGGTTGGATGCACCGGCACAAACATTGATGCCACATCGCAAGATGAAAGGCCCCGCATTGCAGCGGGGCTTCACGCGATATGCGGGAGCTCGCAGCAGTGGTCGTGACGATGACAGACTTCAACGTGCCCAACGCCCCCTAACGAAGCGCTTTGAAATAGCGGCTTGGGCGCGGGTATTGCCTTCACTGGCTGCGCTCCCGGTGACCTTTGTTGATCGTCCCGCCGGGACAGCCATCCATGGTTGACGCCAAGGAGCGCACCATGACGTCGACGCTAACATCGCAAGCCTTTCAACAGAACGGCGAGATTCCCGCGCGGCATACCTGCATTTCCACAACCTGTATGCGCTCGACGCTGTACTGCCCGATTTGAAAGTGCCCACCAAGGCGGCGCTTGAAAAGGCCATGCAGGGGTACGTATAGCGCACGCGGCGCTAATCGGCACTTATGTGAAGCGATGAACGACGCGTCGTTGCATCGGGACTGAGAACAAAGGAAATCCCGTGGTGCCGACTTTATGCACGCGCGTCAGGCAGAGAACGGCTCTGAAGCGGACTTTCGCTAACCGTTTCGCGTAGCTTGCACACACTGGGTCCCCAGTGACCTCGTGCGCGGGGAACGTGATCCAGGCGGAGTTCAGTTAGATCCGATCTGATTCACGTACCCGTTCGTCAGTATTCTAGCGAGCGTCGCGCTGAACACCGCCACGCGGCGAGGCCGCGCGCGTAGACTCACGCCTTCGGCTTAATGTTCTGATTGACTCGGAACAGGTTGTTGGGATCGTACTTCGCCTTGATCGAGGCAAGGCGCTTGTAGTTGTCGCCGTAGCTTAGTTCGACGCGGTTCTCGGCCTCGTCGGCGTCCAGGAAGTTGACGTAGGCGCCTTCCAGATTGAACGGGTGGATGGCCCCCCAGTAGGCACGGCCCCAGGCCTTAAGCGCCTCGGCGTCCTTGGGATCGGGGCTGATCGCGGCAATTACCATCGAAAAAGACGCGTCCCGCGCGCTCCACGGCGTCGCATCCTTGGCGACGCGCCGAACGGCGCCGTCTATGGGGTAAAGGTGCATCAGGCAGAAGGGGGTGGGTGCCTTGAGCGCGTTGGCGATGTGCACGTCGATCGCCTCGTCAGGCAGCGCCTTGACAAAGTCGCCCTTCCAGTACCACTGCAAGCCTTTAGGGAAGAACGGGTCGAACAGACTGTTGATGGCAGTCCACGGCATCTCGCCCATCCAGTTGAACAGCGGGGTGGGCAGTTTCTCGAGCAGCGAGGCCATGAGCTTCTGACCCTCTGCGATCGGTCCGTTGAAAGCGCCGATCAGAGCGCAGGCGCGTTTGTTCCAGTGCTCCTTAGGGAAGGGATCGACTGGAGGCACGGTTTTGAGGCCGACGAATAGGCCAAGCTCCTCGGGAGCGTTTGGGATGAAGTCGCGGTACATCGCCATAACTTGCCTGGCGTCCTTGGCGTCCCAGAAGATCGGACCGGCGAACACCATTTTGGCTTGGTGGGCCTGAAATAGAAAGCTCGTGACCACGCCGAAGTTGCCGCCGCCACCGCGTAACGCCCAGAACAGGTCAACGTGCTTGTCCTTGTTAGCGGTGACGAAAGAGCCGTCGGCCAGCACTACATCCACTTCGAGCAAATTGTCGATCGTGAGGCCGTGCTCGCGCGTGAGATAGCCGGTTCCGCCGCCCAAGGTCAGACCTGCGACGCCCGTGCTGCCGACGATGCCGAGTGGTACGGCGAGGCCAAAGGCGTGGGTCGCGTGATCGAGATCCGCTGCGGTGCAGCCTGGATCGACACGCACGGTGCGGCTCGCTGGGTCGACGCGCACGCTGCGCATCTGCGACAGGTCGATGACCAGCCCATCGTCGCAACTGCCCAAACCGGGGCCGTTGTGTCCGCCTCCGCGGATTGCCAGAGGCAGCTTGTTATCGCGCGCGTAGTTGACCGCCGCTATGACATCGGCGGCATCGGTGCAGCGAGCGATCACTTTGGGCCGCTTATCGATCATGCCGTTGTACAGTGCTCGCGCCTCGTCGTAGTCCTGGTCTGACGGACCGATCAGCCTTCCGCGAAATCCCTGAATCGCAACCTCGTCCATGACGCTGCCTCCTTGAAGAGTTTATCCATCGCGCGCACGCGCGACGACGCGATGCCGTACCCAGAAGCCTCGCGCCGAACAGTCGACAAGAACGACATCGGGCGCGTGGGATCAATCGGGATTTGCACACCTATCTGGTGGCCGTTCGCGAGCCTTGGCCTCGCACCTCACTTGATGAAAAGCATAGTGCTCCGACGCAATTGCGGGAAGGAACTTCCGATTGACGATACTGACAGCAAGACGAGGGAGCAACCAGTCGAATGAAACCCGAGACCAATTATCGGCCGCTCTTTGGTCCAGGAAAATAAGGGCGCGTCCAATCGGCGACTTGATCGGCCAGACGGCTTTGAATCGTCCGACATAGCCTCAAAAGTGGGGCCGCTACCGGGAATTCCGAGAGGCCCTTTCGGGCCGGGTTCTGCCGACCGCGCCGGACAGCAGTTGGCCAGAAACAGTCCTGCGCGGCGATAACGCGGGCGCCTGCTGTTCGCCGTTTACCGGCCGTTCGTGGATATCCGATAATGGACTAACGCCAGCGCTCATTCTCACTCACGTGGTCCTACTTTCGCGACGCAGCAACGTTACGAACATTGGCGACGGGCGATATCGCTATTGCGCCCGCTGGATTCGCAACACTTCCCCTGCGGTCAGCACATAAATCTCCTGCGCGGCATCTGCGCCGAAAGAGTACACAGTCCCCGGTATTGGCAATGACCAATCAACCGATTCCGTCACGACACCATCACGAAAGACGAAACTCTGCAGTCGGCCGGTGCATAGATCGGTGTAGAAATAACGGCCCTGGATCTCAGGTACGGCGGCGCCTCGATAGACATAGCCTCCGAGGATCGCACAGCCTCCGCTTGCGTGGGTGTATTCGAAGACCGGGGGCGTCAGAGCCGTGGTATCGCAGGTGGCCGCGCCGACGCACAACGTACCTTCCATTCTGTCCCAGCCATAATTCAGCCCGCCGCTTGTCGCCGGGACGACGTTGACCTCCTCGCGCGCGGACTCGCCGACATCCGCGATGTAGATCTGCCCCGTCATATCGAAGGAGAATCGCCACGGATTTCGCAGACCGCCCGCCCAGATCTCCGGCCGGTCGCCTGCGCCTGTAGCGGGCGGGTTGTCAGAAGGTATCGCGTAGCCGTTGCCCCTCACGTCAATCCTCAGCATCTTTCCGAGCAAAGATGCTTTGTTCTGCGCATTGCCGGCGGGATCATTCGAGCCGCCACCGTCGCCGGGCGCCAGGTACAGCATCCCGTCTGGCCCAAAGGCGAGCTGGCCGCCGTTGTGATTCGATGCACCTGGGTGCGGAACTGTCAGAAGCACCGTGCCGCTCGGATTGGCTACGTCAGGGTTGGCGGAAGAGACTTGGAATCGAGATACTGTGATCGCTCCATCTGCTGCGGTGTAATAGACGTAAAACCGTCCGTTCGACGCGTATGCCGGGTCGAACGCCATCGACAGCAAGCCACGCTCGCCATCGGTCGAAGTCAGCGCCGAGATATCAAGATATGGCGCCGAGAGCAGCGTCCCGTCGCGGACGATCCGTATCCGCCCCGCTCGCTCGACAACAAAAAGACGGGGGTCATTGGCAGGCGCGGTAAGGTAAATCGGAGCGGTAAGTCCACTCGCTACCCCGGTCACTGTGAGGCGAAACGTTTCAGCAGGCCCGTAGGCAACGGTGACTGCCGACGAAGCGCCCGCAGTCACCGTGACAGACTGACTTAGGTTGGTCGGGCTGTACAACGAGGTGCCGTTCAGTACACGGTCAGCCGTGACGGTATAGGTTCCGGTCGCGAGGTTTGCCAGCGTGTCGGATCGGCTCACTACCCGGCTGAACCCGCCAGGGCCGGCCACAGACACGTTTGCGGCCGTATCAGTTGGGAGGCCGGTTACCGAGAGCGACAACGCGCCAGCAGTCACGCTCCCTCCCGAGCTACCAGAGCTTCCTGCAGCGCCTGAGGCTCCATCCCCAGAGCCATTCCCACCACAGGCGGCCAGGAACAGAAGACACATACCCAGAAGACGACATGACGCCGGACGGAGGAAGGAAATCATGACTAGCTCCTGCGAGGGAATTGTCCGGAATTGATGCGCGCGTTGCAGGTTTTACATCGACAAACGTCTCTGAAAATCACCTGCAGTAGGCAGGACGGGCCTGCTTGCTCGCCCGAGCAACGAGGAAGCAAGTATTTGGCCTGGCAATGGCACCGCTCTTAGACGCGAACGCGCCGACCCGCGAGCAATGAGCGGGTGACCCGCCCGCACACATGAGCGCTCTGCTCGCTCCCTCCCTGGAAACACCATACCAATGACCGCTCTCGCGAATCACATGCCCGGAATGATCTTTGTCGGCGTAGAAGTCGGCCACCGTCGGATCGCCTATCCTCGGCAGTGGCCTTTGCCGAAGTCGAACTATGTTAAGACGGTAGTCTGGAGATTGGCCGCACCCAAAAAAAGTCTTCACTTGTATCGCGATCCGATTGATTGCAGGACGCCGCCTCCGGCCACAGCCTCGAACAGCCGCTGTGCGGGCGGGCTCACTCTCCAGTCACGCAGATAGAGATCGAAACATAGACTGGGCAGGCGTGGCAGCCCCTCGGCTTCGTCCAGGACCCGCAGTTCGGAGGCAAGCATTTCGATGGGCCTTACCGTCACCCCCAGACCGGCGCGCAACGCGGCCCGCAAGCCGCCGAACGCAAGCGAAGTGGATACGTGCCGAATGTGCCAAGGGATTTGGTGCGCATTTAGAGCGGCGAGCGCCGTCGCGCGGTAGTGGCTCGGCTCGTTGGGCAAGACCAGGGGCACAGGCTGCGACGGATCGTGCACGTATTCGGCGGCAGCCATCCAAACCATTGGCGAGGTTCGCAAGCGTACGCTTGGGTGCGCGGGATCCACCATTCCTTCCGGCATTGCAACGAGGCTAATCTCGATTTGCCCTTGCTTGAGCGCTTGCAACAGGTGGGCGGTGCGGGCAGGATGCACCTCGATCTGCACGTGGGGATAGAGGGCCGAAAAGCGCGCGAGCAAGGGCGGCAGCAAGAACTCTGCGGCGTCATAAGGGCTTCCAATGCGCAGCGGCCCGCGCAGGTCGGGTGCCGCCAGCGTTTCCAGCACTTCGTCGTTCAATGCGAGCAGTTGGCGCGCATAGTCCAGGAGCCGCACGCCGGGCTCGGTCAGCCGCTTCGAGCGGCCGACCTTCTGGAACAGTGCCACGCCGAGTTGCAGTTCGAGGCGGGCCATCTGTTGCGTGACGGCAGATTGCGTGCGGTGCACTCGCTCGGCAGCAAGAGCAAAGCTTTCCCCGTCGGCGACCGCGACGAAGGTGCGAAGCAGGTCCAGGTCAAGGGTGCGCACGAAAGTTAAGTGTCGCTGATGTTTCCTCGAGCGGAATTCACTTGTCGTTTGAGAGTTCCGGGCAGAGACTGAAGCTGTCAGATCCGTTGAAAATGCCTGTAAAGCCGGGTGAACGGCTATCGGAGTCCAGATGCGGCGGCGGCCGGCGAGGTCTGTAAATAGTTTAGCAAAGCTTCAGTGCCGGCTCGGTGGGACTGGGGCTCGGAAGCCACCGAGGTGAAGGAAAGATGATGAAAGACGACGCGTACTCTCTTAACCGGTTCATCACTGACCTGCGGCACACCGCTTGCGAAGGGCGCGATGAGCATTGGGTCATCGCGACGATGCGGCCGCTGGTGCAACGGTTTGCGCTCTCCTGCTCCTGGCTCGAGCCACGCCACTACCAGGCGGACAGCGCACAGGGTTTTGGTGTGCACGTGCTCCACGAGGAGCCAGACCATACGCTCGCGGTGTTCGCCGTGAGTTGGCTTCCCGGACGTGGAATACCGCCGCATGACCATGGCACGTGGGCGATTGTCGGGGGCGTGGACGGCCCGGAAAAGAACGTGTTCTGGGAACGGACGGACGACCGCACGCGCCCAGGCTACGCGGAGCTGCGCCAGAGCGGAGAAAGAGTGTTCCGTCCCGGCGACGTGCTCGCGATGCCTAGCGGCACGATCCACAGCGTGTGCAACGAGTCCGATCATGTCACGCTATCACTGCACGTGTATGGGAAGCACGTTAATTTCACCGACCGCTCCCAGTTTGATTCCGACAAGCGCAGCGAAACGCCCTTCATTCTGAAGCTGGCGTAGCTGCAACAATCTCTGGTTTCGAACGGTGACCGAATGCCACTAACCTGAACACCATGCGTCGGCGCGGATCGCGTCGAACCCATGTCGGTGTCGCGGCAGGGCAAACGCTCATGGAGGGGTGACATGGAACAAGACGAATTCAGCGCCTTTGAGCATCAGGGTTGGGAAACGGTCGCATTAGCATATCACTCGTATTTTGGCGAACTGACGACGCAGTCCAATGATGCGCTGCTGGATGCGCTAGAGGTTCGTGCCGGCGTCCAGTTTCTCGATGTCGCGTCAGGTCCCGGCTATCTTGCGGCAGCGGCGGCACGTCGCGGCGCTGATGTGGTTGGCGTCGATTTCGCGGACGCGATGGTCAAGCAAGCGCAACGCATTTTTCCCGACCTCGCTTTCCGTCCCGGCAGTGCCGAAGATCTGCCTTTTCCGGATGTGAGTTTTGACGCGGTCGGTATCAGCTTCGGAATGTTGCATTTCGCTCGCCCCGACGCGGTGCTTGCCGAAGCATTACGGGTGCTGCGACCGGGCGGCAGAATCGCGTTTACCGTTTGGGCGCCGCCGGACCAGACCGTTGGATTCGGGATGGTGCTCAAGGCCATTGAGAAGCACGGTCGCATAGACGTCCCGCTACCCTCTGGGCCTCCCTTCTTCCGCTTCAGCGACTCGCACGAGTCGGAGCGTGCGCTGCTCGATGCGGGCTTCGTTGAGCCTCGCATTGAGGAAGTCAGTCAAACGTTGCGTATCCGCGCGCCCGAAACGCCCTTCGACGTCCTGATGCGCGGAGGTGTGCGCATCGCGGCGATCTTGAAGGCGCAGTCACCGGAGGCGCTGGCTTCGATCCAGAAAGCTGTGTCCGACGATGCGGCATCGTACACGGACAATGGTGAGGTACAAGTCCCGATGCCGTGTGTGCTCGCGTCAGCGAGAAAGCCCTGAATGGTCGGCGCCATGACCTGCCAAATCAGGGCGAGCATGCACGGCCGTCTCAGTGCGTGGCAGTCTCCTTCATGAAAACACCAAGCTGCTGGGCGTAGAACGTCGCGTCGGCTAATGTAGCGTGTCCGCGGGTTTCGGCGCTGGCAGGAATCAGCAGCAAGCGGGCGTTCTTCAATTGTTTGAGCGACATCTGCATCGTGCCGGTCTCGGGCGGGTTGCGTTCGTCATCCGCGGAGTTAATCGCCAGCAAAGGCGCCTGGATGTGACTCAGTCCCGGCGCGGCGTTATAGTCGGCCGATGACGCCCATTGATAGAGGACATCGTTGGCATCGCTCTTCTGCGGCGCCGCCAGCATATCGTCGACGATCTTGTCGGCCTTCGCGTGTGTCGGAGCCAGCGCCTGATATGCGAGCGTGCCGCCGCTGGTGGCGATTGCGAACATCGCGCCGGCGAGGCGCAACGATGGAGGCTCAGTCGTATAGTTGCCATGGTTCCACGCCGGATCCTGTTCGATCGACTCGACGAACATGCGGCGCATCATCCAGTTGCGCGCGGACATTTCGGTAGGCTGGGACGCCATCGGTACGAGCGCATCCATCATGTCCGGATATTTTTCGCCCCAAAGCCAGACCTGCATGCCGCCCATGGAATAGCCGAGGGCAAGGCGAAGATGATGAATCCCGAGTCCTTCGGTCACCATCCGATATTGTGCGGACACCATATCGTCATAGTCGTATTGCGGAAAGCTAGCGCGCAGAACATCGGAGGGCTTGGTGGACTTACCGATGCCGAGTCCGTCGGGCAGGATGATGAAATACTTCGTCGCATCGAGCGGTTGCCCCGGTCCGAACAACTTGCCGGCAAAGTGCGGTGTCAACATGCTCGCGCCGGTTTGGTTCGTACCGTGAAGCACGAGAATCGCCGGCTTCGTGGGGTCGCCGACGGTCACATAGTGAAGGCGAACATTGTTCAGGGTTTCGCCAGTATGGAATGTGAAGCTTGGCGCGATCCAGTCGCCTTCACGCGGAGTGGGATAGTCTTGTGCTGAAGCGAGAGAGGGGAGCAATACAACAAGAAAGGAAAAGCAGGCGCGGCGTAATACAGTCGAAAATCTCATGAATGGAATCCTCGAATTTGAGTGGAGCATCGGAACGGATGCCTCATTCTAGAGAACAACGTTACCGACTGCTCTGACGAGGCGACAATATTCTCTTGCTTGTCACCTCAGCGTTCGCTTTTTGCGCCCGCTTGAATCTTGCGGCCACGTCTTCGCAATCGCGCGACAGTCACCGCAATGATGCGACGGCAGCGGCGCTATTAGACCACTAGCAAATCTCCCATCATGGCGAAGACCATGCACTGAATAAGGTCTGGGATGCGATCTCTGACGTCTGCAACGGCAGTAGCATCGAACGTTATTGACATACCAGTCCATAATGAATATCCTCAAGCCATGGCTAGACCTAGAGAGTTCGATCGAAACGAGGCACTGGACCGCGCTACACGCGTGTTCTGGGCGAAAGGCTACGCGTCGACTTCAACCGAAGACCTGCTCGCTGCCATGAACATCGGGCGGCAAAGCCTCTACAACGCGTTCGGTGACAAACGGAAGCTCTACCTTGAAGCGCTGGAGCGATATCAACGGGAAAGCAATGCGAGCCACCTGGAGCGTCTGAATAGCAGTGCCTCGCCGTTACGTGGAATCGAGGCGCTTTTGCTCGGCCTCATAGCCGAAGATGACAGCGTCCGTGCACTCGGGTGCATGGGTGTCGGCGCTGTCAGTGAATTCGGTACTGCGGATCCGGATCTTGTGATGCTACGAAGCAAAGTGGGCCCAAGGCTTTTCAGGCGCCTGGTCGAACGCATCCGTGAGGGACAGGCATGCGGAGAAGTCGACCTCGCCATCGACGCCCGCGAAGCAGCCGCCTTTTTGCAGATGACGATGCAAGGCATTCAGCTCGGGGCCCGTGCAGGTGGGGACGTTAGGAGTCTGCGCGCACAGGCCAGATTTGCAATCAGCCGCTTTAGACCGCGCTAGACAAGGAAAGCCTGACGTGGTCGACGCGCGCCCAATTATGGACTGATCTGTCAACAATGGAGATGCTGGTGAACGAGAATTGCGGACTTACAGGAAAGATTGCCATTGTCTTTGGCGGCTCGCGAGGCATTGGCGCGGCCGCGGCGAGACGTCTGGCAAGAGAGGGCGCCGACGTAACGGTGACCTACGTTTCGGCGCCGGAGCGAGCCGCCGAAACGGTTCGGGCAATCGAGGCCACCGGGCGGTCTGGCCTTGCAATCAAGGCTGACAACGCGGATCCGGCTGCTATCAAGGCAGCCGTCGCGCAGACCGTGGATCATTTTGGAAAACTGGATATTGCGGTTGTCAACGCTGGCATCTTGATGCTTGGTGACGTCGCGACGGTGAGCGTGGAAAATCTTGACCGCATGCTGGACATCAACGTGCGTGGTGTCTTTCTCGCCATTCAGGCCGCGGCTGCGCGTCTCACTGAAGGTGGCCGGATCATTACGATCGGCAGCAACACAGCGGTGCGAAGCGGACATCCGGGTTCGAGCGTTTACTCAATGACGAAGGCTGCAGTTGCCGTCATGGTAAAAGGTATCGCCATTGACCTGGCTGGCCGGGGCATTACAGTCAACAACATTCAACCCGGGCCAACCGTAACGGACATGACGGCCGATCATATCGACGCGATCAAGCCGCTCATTCCGCTTAGGCGCGCTGGCGATCCGGATGAGATCGCCGGTCTGGTTGCCTACCTCGCCCGCAAGGAGTCAGGCTACATGACTGGCTCGAGCCTTACCATCGACGGTGGTATGGCGCTATGACCGTCTGGTGACCTGTTCCATCGTTTCGATCGGCGTTCACGATTCGCGGTGCCACGACGGGCCACCTGAATGGACGGCCCGGCCTCAGCGAGCGGGCTGCAACCGTCCGGTTGTGGCCGAGCATACATGGAATGTCCGCACGGCCGAGCAGTTCTGCTGCTGGAATCTGCTGCCTCCCGCTAGTCCACTGTATGAATCACGGGCGACAGCAACGCGTCTGAAGAGGACTGCGGCGCAGAGGCTGTCCATGGTGGTGGGGGCAGGCCGGTTGACGTATCCTGGGTAGCGGCAGACGGTTGTGCCGAAACTGAAATCTGAGGCGCGGTTGCCGACGCTGATGTGGAACTGGCGTCCGGCGCATTGCTGTTGTCTCCGCACGCGCTGAGCGTGGCGAGCAGGAACATTGCCGGGAGAATGCGATTGCCCGATAAGCCGCGCGAGAGACTTGTCTCGTCGCTGTCGCCTGCCAGGCGACAATTTGCGCGTGCCCATGCAGGGTGCCTGCAGCGGAATATCGACCCGATTACCCTGGTGAACATCTGCATGGCTAGAAATGGTTTTTCCATGATCGACGGGACCTATGCCCGCGGGGTGAAGGATGAAATAACCAGCGGCCGTACCGGCCCATTCATTACTGACCGTGGCGGTCTCATGACCCGTTGGATGGAGTCCCGATCGTCAACTACCCTCAAGAAGTTGACGACCGGTCGGCTGGCGTTAGCGACTCAACCTCAGCCTCCAAGCGCTGGATCTGATGCGCTGTCGCGCCCGGTCTCTACGTGACCGGCAATGCGCCACAGGGCGTTTTTGTCAGAGTCGACTGTCACTGTCAGGTCGTACCACCCGAATGAATTTCGCAGATCAATCATCAGAACGCTGACATCACCGCCGCGCACGCTGCGCTCGCCGCTTATCGGCGAGTTGTAGGCGCTGTCGACCTTGAAAACAGATCGCTCTTTACCCGGGTTCGTCAGACGCAGTTGCAGATTGCCGTTTGCGACATCGTAGCCATCGGCAATCTGAACCGCTGTTCCTTGATTGCGCGTAGAGCCTGCCTTGCCTACAAAGCGGCGCAGATAGCCGTTGGGTGCGAACAAGGAAAAGTCGTAGCTCCCACCCGGAGCGAGCATCAAATCGTCCGAAAGATCCTTGCCTGCTTCAACCGTATAGCTGCGCGGCAGATCCGTCGCATTGCCCGAATAGACCAGGAAGTTCACACCCGCGTGCCCCGTGTTCGTCATGTGCAAACGGAACGCGTTGCCTTGTGCGTTCACGCCGCCGCGAACGAAGAATTCGTACGGCAGTGCGCGTGCCGGCCGCACACCGAATTCCTGTTGCGGCAGTGACTGGGTGCTCGGCACGACTGGTATGACGTCCGGGTGACGGTTCTTGTCCGCCGGAAAGGTGGTGACCGGCAGTTGCGGGAAGCTGTCGTTTGGATTCCTGAAATTGAAAACCGATGTCAGGTCTCCGCACACCGTGCGGCGCCATGCCGTAATGTTCGGCTCCTCCAGGCTGTTGCCGTGCCCGAAACGTTTCTGGATAAACCGGATGATCGATGTGTGGTCGAAGACTTCGGAGCACACGTAACCACCCTTCGACCATGGCGAGATGGCGATCATCGGTACGCGCGGCCCAAGTCCATAGGGACCGGGTTGATTTTTGCCCGAACCCGCGAAAAACTCGTTCGTCGTGGAGACTGTGGAAAGGCCAGTCTCGGGTGTGGATGATGCATACGGCGGCGGCATATGATCGAAGAGGCCGTCGTTCTCGTCGTAGGTCAGAAGCAGCACCGTCTTGCTCCATACTTCCGGGTTGGACGTGAGTGCCTGAAGAACCTGGTCGACATACCATGCGCCGTAGTTCGGCGGCCAGTTGCCATGTTCCGAAAACGCTTCCGGGGCCACGATGTACGAAACCTGAGGCAGCGTATTGTTTTGCACGTCCTTTCTGAGTATGTCGAAGTAGGTCCCGCTTACCTCGACCTGTGTGCCCGTGCGTGCCTTTTCGAACAACGGACTGCCGGGTTGCGCGTTCTGATACTGCTTGAAGAACAGAAGCGACGTATCTCCGAAGTTGCCGATGAAGGGATTTTGGTCGTCGCCCCAGCCGGTCGACGGATTCAAACCGGAGCCCATGTCCTGGTAGACCTTCCACGATATGCCGGCGGCCTCCAGCTTTTCCGGGAATGTGCTCCATGAATAACCGGCTTCGGCGTTATCGATCACCGGGCCGCCTCCGGTTCCGTCGTTGCCCACCCAGCCGGTCCACATGTAGTAACGGTTCGGGTCGGTCGGCGTCATGGCCGCGCAATGATAGGCATCGCAAATCGTAAATGAGTCGGCCAGCTGATAGTGAAACGGGATGTCCTCGCGCGTTAGATGGAACATCGTCGTCGTGCCTTTGACCGGCACCCACTGGTCATAGCGGCCGTTGTTCCATGCCGCATGAGTGCCGGGCCAACTGTGATCCAGATCCTGCACGAATTGCAGACCGAGATTCGGAAGATCGGGGCGGAAAGGCAAGACATAGCCGTCGGCGTTGTTGGCGGGCTGGAAGAATACGGACTTACCGGTTGTAAGCGGAATGGGGCGCGTATCGCCGAAACCGCGCACGCCGCGTAGGGATCCGAAGTAGTTATCGAAGGAACGATTTTCCTGCATGAAGACAACGATGTGCTGTACGTCTTCGATAGTGCCGGTCGCATTGTGCGCGGGTATCGCCAGCGCACTGCGGATACCTAGAGGCACTGCACCCAGTGCGGTGGCCGCGCCGGCCGCTTGCGCAGCGGCTCTCAGGAAATCACGTCGACTGTTTGATGTCATGTTCGTTGTTTATTTGCCGTTGATTGAGGGAAACGGCGTCCAGTGCAGCCAGAAGATAAGGAACTCGTGGCTTCACGGCACGCGCTACAGGAGACAACTGTTGACTCGCAACCGCGTAAGGCATCCGGGAGAATGGGCCTTGAACATGACCGAAATGTGGCAACTGCTTTAGAAATGGGGCGAGATGTGGCGAGCTGACTTTGGCACTGAGTACGTCTGCTTCGCCGATATGCCGGATCATGCCAACGGTTTCTGGATGTGTGTGTTTGGAGTAAGTGAAACGCTAGGAAGCACGTTGAGAAATGTAAGGCGCAAAGTCATTTGCTTGATGCAATTTGCGTCGGCTGTCTGCCAGGAAGAGGCGTCGGGGAAAGGTCAAATTTCGCAATTGCGCGCGACGGCAACGTCAACACTGAGCGCTTCTCCGCGGAAAAGCTGCAAGCCACCGCCAAAGCGACATTCCACAAGGAGGGCGCATATGGCTACGCAATCGCACTGATACCGCACAGCCATAGATCGACCAGACGCATTACACGCTTGACCTCACGATGCAGATCGACGCGAGCGGGCGGGTGTATGTGCGCCGCGTGAACGTGATGGGCAACACGCGTACGCGCGACGAAGTGATGCGCGGTGAAACACGCCAGATCGCTCGTCGATATCCTCCCGATAACTGATCTCGGCTCACGCTTGGTCAACCGCAGTCGCCCACGTTATTCGGAGCTGCAAGAACTCTCGCGAACTCTTTTCTGAAAGTCAGAGGAATAAATCGAGCCGGCGTTCGTTTCGTCCATTGGCTTTGATTTGCCTTCTTTCTTCCGCTTCGGCGTCGTCGGACCTGCTTGCGCTTTCCACGCGCTGCGGGCGACGCCGGCATCCTGCGAGTTTGCTAATGAAAAAAGTCATAGTGACATGTGCTTTTGTTGTGTCTGTCCCTGCCGCGTACGCGCAAAGCAGCATTACCTTATACGGCATCATTGACGAGGGTTTCGAAGCAATCAGTAATGCGCCTGTTGCCGGCAGCAAAAGCGGCGGCAGACTGTTCCGACTCGATGCCAACAACGGGCTGAACGGATCCCGCTGGGGACTCAAAGGTTCCGAAGATCTCGGCGGTGGCCTCAAGGCGATCTTTACGCTTGAGAACGGCTTTGAACTCAACACCGGAAATCTCGCGCAAGGCGGCGCTGAATTTGGCCGTCAGGCCTTTGTAGGATTGTCGAGTGACCGGTATGGCACCGTGACGCTCGGGCGGCAATATGATCCCATCGTCGACTACGTCGGAATATACGAATTCGGTGATTCAAATCTTGGCTCGGATCACGCGGCACATCCCGGCGACCTCGACAATTTCAATTTCACGCGTCGCCAGAACAATTCAGTCAAGTACCAGAGCCCCAACTTCGGCGGGTTGAGTTTCGAAGGTCTCTATAGCTTCGGTGGTGTGCCAGGCTCGCTTGCAACCAACCAGGCATACTCCTTCGGAGCCCATTTCGTGAGGGGCCCGCTTGGCATGTCCGTGGCATATTCACACGTCAACAATCCGGCGGCGTCTTTGTTCGGGAGCAACCCAAGCGATACCGCGACGTCGAACGGGCTGACCGCGAGCCCGATCTACAGCGGCTATGCATCGGCAAGAACGTACCAGGTAGTAGCGGCCGGCGGTTCCTATAAGTTCGGACGCGTCGTCATGGGCGCGACCTATTCGAACATTCGCTATTCGAACATTGCCGCGCTTAGTGGAAGCAGTGCGGATTTCAACGATGCGGAAGTCAGCCTGCAGTACCTGATTGCCCCGGATTGGTCGGTTGGAGCGGCTTATAACTTCCTGAAAGGGAATGCCGTGACTCAAACCATTGGGGGCGCGAAATACAATCAGTTCTCCGCCGGTGTGAATCACACGCTGTCCAAGCGCACCGATGTCTATCTTTCAGGCGAGTGGCAGACGGTTAGCGGAAACGACTCGACCGGGCACGCGGCGGTCGCGAACATCGCTGATTTGCCGCCTTCTTCGAATCGTCATCAGGCGGTCGCTCGTATCGGGATCCGGCATAAGTTCTAGTCTTACTGTGTCAAACACTAGGGCGGTTTTTAGGTTTTCGACAACATGGATACGCATGGAGCCGGACAACCGGCAGCGTACTCCAGTCGAAACCGATACCGCTGCCGAAAGCACAAGCGGTCTTCCTTGGGAGTCTCTCCAACTTTTGCGCGCGCTCAACAGACGTGCGTATCGGGCGCTCGACAGTTCGTGTCGAGGACTACGATGACGCCCAAGGAAATTTCGGCTGTCAACGCGCTCCGAGCGGGCGGCGACACCGCCGTTTCGCCAGCTGGCGCACACCAAAACGATGCCGAAACAGTGAGCCTGTTATCCGGACCACAAGCGCGCACCGGAACTGAGCGAAGATCTCATGGAAACAGGCGGAAGTAGGCTTTGGAAATAGCCTCTGGAGACACGCAAGTCTCGCCATAGTAAGCACACGCAATCTTGCCGGACGGCTCGTCTGACGGTTCCGGCTCCCTCCATCCAAGTACCAGAGTTGTCAAGCCTGCAGCAGCAAGCAGGCCTATCACGCAAACAAGTCGCTTCATGCCAGTCACCTCATTTCGTCGATACAGTTGACACTGCCGTCTTCAGTCACGCAGCAAGCAATTGGCTATCAGGCAATGCGCAACTCAGAGGTGGAGGCGGTAGGGATATATGCATTGCTGTCTACCTCCGCCTGCCTGTTTCCAGCGATTGACATAGCCGCCAGATATCCGAACGTCAACGCGAGCCCGAGTGTTATTCCCGCACCGGTGTAGTGCCCGCCCACCGGCGAGTTCATATCGTCAAGGACAGTTGGGGACTTTCCCTAGCGGCGCCGGCGTGCTGAGATCTACTTGAAGCGGACCCATCAGGCGCTACCGGCAAGCACTTGACTCTAATGATACCATGATGCATCATGCGACATAAATCTAATAGTCGTAGATCTTTTTTCGCGGTGCGATAGCCGCGGTAGCGGTGTAGGGAAAGTGAGGCAGGGCGTCGAGGCGATCGCCGAGGTTGAGTTGGGGCGATGTGCCTCAGTTTCTTACTTGAACTGGGAGACACAAATTGGATTTTAAGAGTCAGGAACTTCAAGACAAGGCGGAGATTCGTGAAGTTCATATGCGCTATTGTCGAGGCATCGACCGAATGGACTTTGATCTCGTGCGTTCGTGCTATCACCCGGACGCCATTGATCGACATGGTGCTTACGAAG
The DNA here is from genome assembly GCF_046026985.1 of Paraburkholderia sp. RL18-101-BIB-B. Classification (NCBI taxonomy): domain Bacteria; kingdom Pseudomonadati; phylum Pseudomonadota; class Betaproteobacteria; order Burkholderiales; family Burkholderiaceae; genus Paraburkholderia; species Paraburkholderia sp. RL18-101-BIB-B. The sequence goes on along the minus strand of NZ_JARESV010000016.1, from coordinate 5,112 downwards.
GTGGCGTCGAAGGTTTTATCAAATGGGCCGGGGAAGTGTTGCCTCTCTTCGACACCACGATGCATTTCACCGGTAACCAATACGTGAAGGTGCAAGGCAATGTCGCTTTCGCGGAGCATTACGCGCAGGCGTTTCACCGCACGAAACCCGCAGACGGCAAACCCGCTGCGGACTGGATTGTGAACGTGCGATATGTCGATCGCCTGGAAAAGCGTGATGACGAATGGAGAATTGTTGACCGCATCGTTGTGTACGATTCAGAGCGCACGATCCCGGTAAGCACTGACTCTGCGCCGTTGGGCGACTGGAACTATGGGCGGCGCGATCGCGATGACCCATCGTACGAGTACGGCCTGTGATAAAGCGCAGCGCTTCGGCGGTACGGCTCGCCGAAGCGAACATTTGACGTGCTGCCTGATGCGTCACGCCAGATGCGACTGACCATGGATGGACGATTCAATGTTGGCATCATCGGTTTGAGTGCGTAACGCAGTTGGCCGATTGCGGCTCACATACCAGCGCTGCGCGCTTCGTCTGACGACGTCGAAATTGCCGGCGTCGCTAACACGAGTCAAGCGAGCGCTCAAGCGACTGCTGCCGCTTTTGGCATACCAAAGCGATTTCACCAGAAGTGTGGCGCGCCCAGTGCGTTCCGCGCAGGGGATGCTTCACATCGGCAACTGTGATGGACCCAATCATCAAAAAGGAGACGACTCACGATGTTGTTTATGCAGACACCCGCAGCAGTAAACGAGTTTGTTTCAAAAGTTTATGAAACGATCGATTCGATGGACGAGCAGGGGTTCGCGAACTGTCTGACCGAGAACTGCACATTCGTCCATGCGAATAGCGATCCTGTCATCGGTCGCGTAAACGCTGCAGCGACCTCACAGAATTTCCTGAGGCTGCTTGCTGGCATCAAACACGACCTCGTCAATGTATGGGCGTTCGAGGATGTCATCGTTTCCCAGATATCCGTAACTTACACACGCAAGGATGGATCGACGCTGACGATTCCGGCCGTGACGATCTGGAAGTTGCAGGACAAGTTGATCGATGAATGCCGCATCTACGCCGATACTTCGCCGCTGTTCGAGCATTGATCTATGGCGGACAAAGAAATGAATCGCGATCTTGAAGGCAAGACCATCATCGTCACCGGCGGTGGCTCGGGTATTGGGCGGGCGGCGGCGCTCGCGTGTTCCATGGCGGGGGCGCGCGTAGTGGTCGCCGATATTGATGTTGCGGCGGGAGAGGAGACGATCTCGGCGATCCGGCGGGCGGTGACGCAATCTTCCAGGCCACGAACGTGGCCGATGAAGAACAAGTCGAAACACTCGTGGCTGCGGCATTGAACAAGTGTGGCCGGCTCGATGGCGCATTCAACAATGCCGGTCTTTCGCAGACGAACGTCCCGCTGCACGAACTGACCGCCGCGCAATGGCGCCGAATTCAGTCAGTCAATTACGACGGTGTGTTCTTTTGCATGAAGCATGAGATACGCGCCATGCTGCAAACGAGTGGCGGGTCCATCGTCAATACTTCGTCCACGCTGGGCCGCGTAGCGATGCGCAGTGCGGCAGACTACTGTGGCTCCAAGGGCGGTGTGCTGGGGCTGACAAAAGGCGCAGCGGTCGACTATGGCGACAAGCATATCCGAGTCAACGCCATCCTCCCAGGTGCGGTGGACACGCCAATGGTTCAGGCACTGGTGTCCGATCCGCAATTTGCCGACTTGATCGAGAAGATTCGAGCCAGTCACCCACTGGGAAGAATCGGCGTCCCGGAGGAGATTGCTGCTGCCGCCGTCTGGCTTCTTTCGGACAAGGCGTCCTTCGTGACGGGAGCCGAACTGGCGGTCGACGGGGGATTCCTCGCCATTTGATGCTGCTATGTGCTTGATGCGGCCGTCCTGTCAACCGAGACGGTCCCGCCCTCCACGGAACGCTCAGGACGTGCAGGTGTACCGCTTGCCGCAACCGACGCCGTTTCTCGCCTCGCTGTCCATAGAGGCGGTGTTAATCCTGCTGTATCATTTCGTTTTGGTTGAATCCATTTTGAACAGGTAGCACCGACCGATGGCTCGATCCCATGGCGAGGAATGAGTGAATGCCCAAATCCAATTCATCTGCAACCAAGGCAGCCCCGAGCGCTCCCAAATTAGTCGAGGCGACAGCGAAGAGAGCATCAGACGTTTTTGATGATCGCGGCAGAACCGTTCCATGGATCGCGCGAACGGTACACCGACTCTACGATGCCCAGGGGCAGAAGATCCTCGACAGGGAAACTATTCCGATTGCGTATTGGTACTACCTTCGCGTGCTCGCCGAACGCGGCGAGGTCAATCAACTCGAACTCAGTAAGCGCGTAGGCATCGCGTCGACGACCGCGGTCCCCGCCCTCGACTATCTGGAGAAGCGCGGCCTGGTGAAGAGAGTCCGCGATCCAAACGACAGGCGAAAGTATTTCGTCATGCTACAGGAAGAAGGCAAGCGTCTCGTCGACGAATTGCTGCCTGATCTGACTGACATGATTTCGGAGTCGCTCGACGGAATCTCGCAGAAGGACATGCGTGTCTTCTGGAAGGTCATGCACCAGATCGAATCGAACCTGATTCAGATGTCTCAGAGCGACTCCGTGATCGATTAGCCGCCGGCCGGTCGTTGGCACAACGACGATGTCGTGGGGACATTGCTGATCGGCGTGCGGAGAGCGGCGGTGCGCTCACACCACGCGCATCGTCGGACGCTCCCGGCTCGGCGGAAAAATACACCAGAGTCCGTCCTTGTGGCGAAAGAAGAACAATGCCGCGGTTCCGGCGGCCCTGCGTGCTTCGACGCACACATAGCATTGCCGCGTTGCACGCTGGTTCTTGAATTCGACCACATGCACGATGTCCATCGAGGTAGGAGCAAGCCAGTGTTCCACCATCGAGCGTAACGACTTTCCTGCGCTAGCCATCATCTTCTTCTTAACACGCTCGCCTTGATCGCGTGACTACGACCAACTGACCGGCCTCGCACACCAAAAGGACGTTCGCGTCCGCCGCGAGGCCAGTCAGGACCATCACCTGCAACCTGCTTGCAGCGTTCCGCTCGCGGCCTCGGCCGAACATGGACAGGATGAGGCACTGCACACTCGTGTCTTCACGCTTCATGTGCGTGTGCGGCGCATACGAGAGCCGCACACACTTGCTACTTGCTCACCCTGACCCGATTGCCCGTTTCACTCGACTGCTCGATTGCATGGAGCACTTTGTGAAGTGCGCGCGCATGATCGAAGCTGGGCGCCGTGCGAGTGCCATGGCGCAGATCATCGGCGATCAACCGATAGACGCCAGCGACATTGCGCGCTGCAACGGCATCGTCGGCATCGATCGGGAACGGATCCGGGACGTCGAGTTCCTCGTAGCCGTTCTCGCCTTTGCGTCCGAACTCGACGCGCAAGGGCGAGATGTTGACCGCCGGGACATATTCATTCCTCGCGGTGACGCGTAGATCGCCCTCGCTTCCGTTGATCTCCCACAGCAGCTTCGTCCCGCGCGGCACGCCACCGCGGATTTGCAACGACAGCGGCGCTCCGGAGCGCAGAACCGCGTTCGCCATAAGGTGGTCGGGCGTTTTCATCTCGACGGTTTCGCCCGTCTCGATGACGCGCGCGGTTTGCCTGCGTTGCGAGAGCACCGCGCCGATCTGTTCGATGTCGCCGAGGACGGCATCAATCGCCGAAATCGCGTGCCCACCGATCACGGAAAGCAGTGTGGCGCCGTTCCGGTTGTCCATGGCGTATGCGTCGCCCTGCAGGATGTCGTCGCCCCAGCTGAAACCCGATCCGACGTACGTCGAAGACAGGACATCGCCGATCTTGCCGCCCGCGACGAGCTTGCGCATGAACTGCACTTCGGGGGAGGCGATCGCCTGTGCGCCGACGACGGCCAAAGCCTTTTTCTCGCGCGCGAGTTCGGCAAGCGCGATGGTTTCTTCGAACCCATTGCCGAGCGGCCATTCGCTGTATACGCTCTTGCCCGCCTGCAGGGCTGTCGTGACGACTTCCTTGTGGTGCTGAACCTTGACGGTGACGACGACGATATCGATGTCCGGCGATGCGGCCAGCGCAGCGGCACTTTCGAATGCCCGCGGAATGCCGAACGCGGCGGCTGCGGCCTGCGCACTCGCGAGGCTCGTATTCGCCACGCCTGCGAGCTCAAAGACGTCGGACAAGGCCCGCAAGGCCGGAATATGGGCTGTCGCCGCCCAACCGCGTCCTGGGCTCAGGCCGACGATACCGACACGATATTTCCCTTCCATTGCTTCCTCTAACGTTTAGGTAACTGCAGTAACCTTGAGCGCCTGATCTCACAGGTTGGCCCTTTGGAGCCGGCCGCAGACACCGGCCGCTTCCCTCATACGATCTGGTATTTGTACGATGGGTCTTCCTTGTCACGGCGTCCAACATTGGAATTTTCGAGCGGTGCCAGATCTCCTGGAACCGGGTCCGATCGCTGGGAGTCGAGCACGACCACCCGATCGGCAATTCGCCATTCACCGTTTCGCCGCTCCATGCGGTCCACGTAGCGAATGTTCACCACCCAATCCATCGCAGGCTTGTCGCCGTCGGGTTTCGTGCGGTGGCTTGCCTGCGCATAGTGTTCCGCAAACGCCACGTCGCCGTGGACCTCGACATACTGGTTGCCGGTGAAGTGCTGCGTCGATTCGAAGTTCGGCAACAACTCGGCTGCCCAGTCGATAAAACCTTCGACACCTCCGTTGTACACGCCGTGCCTGTCGATCGCATCCGGGTGATAACACGACCGCACGAGGTCCCAGTCCATCCGATCGATGCCGCGGCAATAGCGGATATGAACGCGGCGAATCTCCGCTTCATCCAGTAGCTGCTGAAGTTTCGCATCCAACTTGGGTCTCCTTGATTGAACCGTCGGGGCTGAAGCAAATCGGTGCCACGCCGTTGGGTGAGTGGATTGAAACCGACCGCGAGCGCGATCCACTAGCAAATCCGGAATGTAACCTGACGGCCGAGTCGGAATACGCCAGCGGTCACTTCACCGTACTCGGATGCGGCCGGTATTGTCCCGTCTCCATCAGCTCCGAAGCA
>NZ_JARESV010000159.1:0-1231 GCF_046026985.1 Paraburkholderia sp. RL18-101-BIB-B | reverse complement strand
CACGCCCAGCTTTCTCGTGCCGCCCTTGGCCTTCGGAATTTCCACCTGCTTCACCGGCGGCGGGAAGTACGATCCCGATGACATCCGGTTCCACAGTTTGTACAGATTTCCCGACAGGTTCTGCTCGAACATGGCGATCGTTTCATCGTCCACGCCGGCAGCGCCGCGGTTGGCCTTCACCAACTGGTACGCCTCCCACACCGTTCGCTTCGCAATGCAATACGGTTTTGTTGATGTCATGTCACTCATCCCCGCCATGCAGGTTGGTGACCTTCGTCAACCGGCTAACGCCGCCCCTTCGCTCCGCTCCCATTACAGAAGTTTCAACGCTACTACGGGCGACTCCGCCCCTCGCGCTGGCATCGGTATTCTTCCTTATGGTGTTGGCCATTTGTCATTTCCCTTTGCATCCAGCGAGAGGTTCTCACGTTCCATACCAAAGCCTGCATTGAGCTCATGCCGCCTATACACCGACTGCCGACGGGTCCGTAAACAGGTGCCGTCCCGACTGATCCTGGAGCTTCTGTGCCACTCCAGTTTTGGCAGTACCTTGGGTCTATAACGATGCGTCATCGGACGGTTCGCTTTCGCTCATCTTCTCAATACGTACCTGACGTCCTGAACCGGACGCCTTTTCCACGGTCGCTCACCACCACGTCTTTTGAACGCAGCAGCACCGGGCGGTTTGAAGCCTGCTCCTGCAAGCCGACTTCGGGAGGCCTGCTCCCATCTTTGATACAGCATCACAAGCTCTCACTTGTGTTCGTGACACACCACAGAAGTAGACTTTGATGTCAGTAGCCACGGTGAAGCGTTTATGGCCAGCCATTTCTTTGCCCCGATCCCAGGTCAGCGATCTATACAGTTCCTCAGGCAGCTTGCCAGCATGTTTTATGAGAGCGTTGACGACGGTCTCTGTATCCTTGCTGGCAATCTTCACCAGCATGACGTAGCGGGTCTGACGTTCGACGAGAGTTGCAATCTGGCTGTTCGCGTTGGCAAACAGCAGATCGCCTTCCCAATGACCTGGTATCGCGCGGTCGTCAGCTGTCGCCGGGCGTTCGCTAATCGATACGGCGTCGCAGATTCTGCCGTGGTCGTCAGTCTTCATAGTGTGATGACGGGAACGACGCATCGCTCGCGTTCGGCGCAAATGCTCCACCAATTCCTTCTTTAGCGCACCGCGGGCCTGTATATAAAGGCTCCTGTAGATCGTCTCGTGCGACACCTG
>NZ_JARESV010000158.1:0-1233 GCF_046026985.1 Paraburkholderia sp. RL18-101-BIB-B | reverse complement strand
AAGGAAGCAGCTGCAAATGAGAAATGGATAGCCGTGTTGCGATTGGCGAAATGTGAATGTTAGCGCCGCGGCCCTGTTAAGCGCCATTTACGGACGGTTTGCGACCGCTAATCCATTAGTTAGCCAGACTGCGCCGTTCTGAAAGAGGCCGGGAAATGCTCAAAAGTCAGGACTACCAGCCAGCGCTGTGCAGGCACGAGGAAGTCGCCTTCTGGTGCGCCGCACGACGTTGCGTATCGGCACGAGGCCCACCGGGAGGTGGCTGGAGCGCTTCCATTTCTCTCTAGCTGCGAGGTGAAACCATGAAAATTAAATCGTTGTTAGGCATTGCAGTTGCTTCGGTGGCTTTTGCGCCATCGCTGCAATCCATTCCAGCATGGGCCGATGGTCCGAAGTCCGCTTATGACAACGGCGGGACGGATGCATCGCTCGACCCCGGTGACGAACGTATGACCGCCGATGAGGAAAACCAGGCACGTCAGAAAGACCTGAGCAATGCCTACCATAGTGGATACGTTGCTCGGGCGAAGGAGGACGCCGAGACGTACGCTTCTTTGCGGGATCAGTTGAAGAGTCCGGCTAAGCAGGTCCAGTCGCACGATGTGCCGCCGCTCCCGCCCGCCATGCCAGACGACGAGGCCTTGCAGGCGCCCGTCCCCGTCCCCCAACCGCACGTCGCCCAGCGCGCATTGCCGGCCCAGCCCGGGTATCAGATGGTTGCGCAGCAGCCGCAGTACGCGCCACCGCCGACGCGTTACCAGCAGGCGCCCGTCTATGCGCAAGCGCCGGTTTTTGAAAGCGGTCCGTCGAACTATCCGCAGCCGGTGTACGTGCAACAGGCCTATGCAGCGCCCCCTCCACCGGCTGTCCAGTACGTTCCGGTCTATCCCCAGGAGGAGGTGCAGGAATACCCGGTTCAGGCCGTGGTGCAGCCGGTCGTCGCCGTTGCCAGTCCCATTGCCTATCCGGTCTACCGGGCGGGATACTGGGCCGGGTCATTTCCCCGTCCGTACCGCCAAGGGCCCATGATCTACCAGGTCTCGCAATAGCGGAGGGCGCGGGCAAGGGTCGGTTCCAGGCCCGCGCCCGCCAGGCAGAGGATCTTCGGGTCGACCCGTAAACCCTGACTACTGCACGAGCCGGGCTCGCAGGCGCGAATATTCCGCTTCCGAAATGGCCCCTGCCGATTTCAGACGGTCAAGCTTTTCGATCTCGTCGGTTACGCCGAAACCA
>NZ_JARESV010000157.1:0-1279 GCF_046026985.1 Paraburkholderia sp. RL18-101-BIB-B | reverse complement strand
GTGTCTGATCGAGTCGCTCAAACTGTTGCCAAGCTCATGATCGAGCCGATACTCGATCCGGTGTTTCATCCCGATTCGTATGGATACCGGCCGGGTAAGTCGGCGAAACAGGCGATTGCCGTCACGCGCAAGCGTTGCTGGCAGTACGACTGGGTCGTTGAGTTTGACATCAAGGCGGCGTTTGACCAGATCGATCATGCGTTGTTGATGAAGGCGGTGCGAAACCACATCAAGGAAGACTGGATCCTGCTGTATATCGAGCGGTGGCTTACTGCGCCATTCGAGACTGCAGACGGTGCCCGACTACCTCGGCAGAGGGGAACCCCGCAAGGCGGAGTAGTCAGTCCTATCCTGATGAATCTGTTCATGCATTATGCGTTCGACAGCTGGATGACGCGGACTTACCAACAACTTCCTTTCGCCCGCTACGCCGATGACGCAGTGGTTCACTGCCGCAGTCACGGGCAGGCGGAAGAAGTGATGCGAGCTATCGCATCACGGCTGGAGCAGTGTGGTTTGACGATGCATCCGGAGAAGTCGAAGATCGTGTACTGCAAGGACGTGAACCGCACCTTAGCTTATCCGAACGTGCAATTTACCTTCCTCGGTTTTACGTTTAGACCGCGACAGGCAATGAGCAGGTACAACCGGCGATTCACCAGTTTCCTGCCGGCGGCGAGCAACGATGCGCTGAAACGGATGAGGCAAACGGTACGGAGTTGGCAGATACATCGTCGGACTCCAGCCACGCTTGAAGACTTTGCGCAGCAATGCAATCCAACGATACAAGGGTGGTGGAACTACTATGGGGCGTTCTATCGAACGGCGATGTATGCGATCTTCCAATATGTCGATCGGAAGCTCGAGCGCTGGGCCAGACGGAAGTACAAGACACTGTCGCGACACAAACGACGTAGCGCTGAATGGCTACGCAAGATGGCAGCTGTCTACCCACGGTTGTTCGTTCACTGGCGGGTCGCTGGGGCAACGGTTGGCTGACGGGAGCCGTATGAGGCGAGAGTCTCACGTACGGTTCTGCGAGAGGCTTGAGGTGCAACCCCTCTGGCCTACTTACCATCCGCAGCATCCCTGGCAACGTGGCTCGAACGAAAACACAAATGGGCTTCTCAGACAGTACTTCCCTAAAGGTATCGATCTCTCTGGTTATTCACAGGCCAGACTTAATGCTGTGGCGAGGCGACTCAACGAACGTCCCCGAAAAACACTAGACTTCGACACACCAGCTGAACGATTTCAGCAAGCCGTTGCATCGACCGGT
>NZ_JARESV010000156.1:0-1304 GCF_046026985.1 Paraburkholderia sp. RL18-101-BIB-B | reverse complement strand
TGTAAAGAGGAGAACCCGATGCTGACGGCCGAACAGAATGAACTGCTCACACGTGTGGGACCGGGCACGCCCGGCGGCGAACTGATGCGCCGTTACTGGCACCCGGTGGGCGGAGTGGATGAGTTCAGCAGCGCGCGCTCCACCAAGCGCGTGCGTGTGCTGGGCGAGGACCTGGTGCTGTTTCGCGACCGCCAGGGCCGCTTCGGGCTCATCGCCGAGCACTGCCCGCACCGGCGCGCCTCGCTCGCCTACGGCATTCCCACCGACCAGGGCATCCGCTGCCCGTATCACGGCTGGCACTTCGACGCCCAGGGCAAATGCCTGGAGCAGCCCAACGAGTCGGCCCAGACCTGCTTCAAGGAGCGCGTGAGCACGAGCGCCTACGCGGTCGAGGAACTGGGCGGCATGCTGTTCGCCTACATGGGCCCGGAGCCGCGTCCGCTGCTGCCGCGCTATGACGGCTTCGTCGCCTCGCCCGCGATCCGCATGATCGGTCAGGCGGTGGTGCCGGCGAACTGGCTGCAGATCATGGAGAACTCGGTCGACCAGGTGCATACCGAGTGGCTGCACGGGCAGTTGCACGAGCATCTGCGCGAGATCCAGGGGCAGCCCGCGAAGTTCTCGATCAGCCGCCGGCACGTGCGCATCGGCTTTACCGAGTTCGAGCACGGCATCATCAAGCGGCGCCTGCTCGAAGGGCAGTCGGAGGACTGCGACGACTGGCAGATCGGCCATCCGCTGGTGTTCCCGACAATGCTGGCGGTGGGCTATGCGTCGCCGCAATGGGGCATGTACGCGTTCCAGATCCGCACGCCAATGGACGACACGCACACCCTGCACCTGTGGTACACCGCGTACGTGCCGCCGCCGGGCGCGACGGTGGCGCCGCATCTGCTGGAGCGCGTGCCGGTGTACGAGGTGCCGTATCTGGACAAGCACGGCGAGTACGCGCTGGACATGATCGACGCGCAGGACATCATGGCGTGGGTCACGCAGGGGCCGATCGCCGATCGCACGAAGGAGAACCTGGGCAGCACGGACCAGGGGCTGGCGATCCTGCGGCGCATGGTGCATCGCGAGATCGGCAAGGTGCAGCGTGGCGAGGATCCGCTGGGCACGATGCGCGATGCGCGCGCCAATGAGCGCATCGACCTGCCGCTGGAGCGCGACAAGCACCACTTCCTGGACGGTTTCGCGAGCCTGCTCTCGCGCGTGCATGCGCGACATTCCCCGTTCGCGCGGGAACTGGTCGAACTGTTCCAGCCCGGCCAGGCTCGTGCCTTCGAAGAAGTGCTCGACTCGCT
>NZ_JARESV010000155.1:0-1310 GCF_046026985.1 Paraburkholderia sp. RL18-101-BIB-B | reverse complement strand
TACATCGCTTGTATACCGAGCGCCGTGCAGGTTGATATGAGGCCTGACACCCTTGTCGAGATAGGCACGTACCGGGCACCGAACCGCCGACTGCATCAGACAGAGCGTGCGTCGACGATGTTCGGGCAGCCAGTTGAGCAACTGCTGCTTGCCGCGCACGAAATACTCGATTGCGTCCAGCGGTGTGACATTGTTCAGTCCGCCGTGCGGTGTGCCGTGATAGCTTCCGATCGCGTATTCAACGAGCTCCTCGAGTTCGTCCAGCGACACAAAGAGGCGCAGATTCCCTTTCGGATCCGCCAGCGCACGACGTAGATCACGTGGATGCGAGCCGGTGTATCCGGGTAGCCGGGAAGATAGCCTACTGGCGATGGTGCCAAAAAACCGCTCAATATAGGGCCGCTCGTCCGGACTATGCTTCGGCCCCGCATCGACACAGCAACCGACAAATTCGCACATGGCCGCGAGCGACTCGTTTGCAAGGTTGGCCTTCGCGTTGTCGAGCTTCATCCACTCCCATGTCACGTACCCGAGCTCGGGCAAACGCTGCGATGGAAAGCCGTCGCGAGCGTCAAAAGCCAGACCTTCAATTGTGAAGGATCGCGGCCGGTGCGGCTCTAGAGCGTTCTCGATGGTCTTGATCACGTCGTACCGGCTGTACTCTCTTCCCAGTGCAATGTGATAACCCAGAACCGCTCTTGTACAGACGTCAATGATCGCCAGTAGCCAGACACGCTCGATCTCGAACTCGTGCTCAAAACCGAGCTGGTCACGCACCACGATCTTCAGTCGGATGTCCAGACGATGGCCGTCGAATTCCACGACCTGGTAGGGACGCTTCGCGCTCGGGATGCCAGCCTCGTTGTCATGGTACGGCAAACCCTTGAGATGCGATGCTCCCGCAGCTCGTGCGCCTTCGGCAAATGTGCGCAACATCTCCGCCTTCAAACGTGCTCCGAGCGATCGGATTGCCCGCCCATCAGTATTGAATGGGTAATCTGCGACCGTCAGGCCAGCAGCACGACACTCCTGCAGAAAAGCGACGTGGAGTGGCTGCAAGTCGTGCAGTCGGGTATGCAGTCGTCCGTCGGTGTGAACCTGCTCGATAGTCACGCGACGCCGCTTGACCTGCAGGCGCAGCCATGTTGCCAGCACGGGATATCGCTCGAGAAGCTGCGAGAACGCCCCTGCGGCCCCGCGGCTGCCTCGCTCCCCTTGCACGACGACGCCCGTCAGCCGAGCGTACGATGCAACCCTCGAGTGAGGCTGCAAAGCGCGGAACCCAAAAACGCAACCGTCGGCGTGCAGCG
>NZ_JARESV010000154.1:0-1321 GCF_046026985.1 Paraburkholderia sp. RL18-101-BIB-B | reverse complement strand
CTTTCGAGACGCTCGGCGCGCTGATCGTGTTGGCTGCTATCAACGCAGTCCGATTGTTTGGAGTCCTCCATTCGTTAGCGTGACGCTGCTTTTTCGCGTCACGGCATCGACTTCTTTCGCCAATCCCGACTATCGAGTGGCCACCGTCCACGAAGGCCGCAACGCGCCGCGCGAAATCGCCTAGCCTTGTTTCTGGCGTATCGAGACGACACCGGAGTCACGATGAGACGACGTTCACGGTTGCGAGTATGCGATCATTCGCAAAGTGCCGGCCTGGACCCGGGCGACATCGATCTCGCAACCTGGCCCGGAATCGACAGAGCTGCCCTCTCCCCTGAGCGTGAAGCGTTGTACGCGAGACGAGAGCGCGCTATCCGCCTGTACCTCGACGGCGCTACTGACGCGCAGCTTAAGACGGCATGCGCGATGGGCCGGGTCCAGACCTATCGCTTGCTCACCGAGCGCTGCCTCGCCGCCCACCCCGACGGAGATGTTCACGGCTGGCGCGGACTGCTGCCTTATGTGCGCGTTAAGTCCTACGACAGAAAGGCGCCCATCAAGCCTGACGCATGGGGAGGCGGAGCGGCCGGTGCGCTGCAATGGGTTTTTGAGTCCCCGGCAGGGCGTGGGTTCGAAAGCCAACTGCGCCAGCACATCCTGCGCAAACGCGGCGTCCTCGAATCTCCACTTCGGCCGCGAATGGCGGTGTTCCGATAGTTTCTCGCTGAATTGCGCGACCGCGGATTCGAGCGCCGGGGCGAATGGCCTTTCAACGTCGAGAAACGCGGTTACGTGACTCTCTCTCGCTTCATCGATCGCGTGCTTGCCGAAAACCCTGCCAGAGCACGACAACTTGCCGGCGACGACTCAGCGCGCAAGGCAGCCAGCGGCGACGGAACACGTCGACCACTTCTTGCGCCATTCGAGCGCGTCGAGTGCGACGCGCACAAACTTGACAGTCGGATGATGGTGCTGGTGCCTTCACCGCACGGCGGGACCGAGGCGCGCATGATTCACCGTCTGTGGGTCGTTGTGCTGATTGATGTAGCGTCGCGCGCTGTGCTTGGTTACCACCTGAGCTTGCGTCGGGAATGCGCAGCCGTCGGAAGTTGTGAAGCCAGGAGATAGTTCGCTCGACGACCCAGCGGGTTTTGCCCAGCCCGCTGCCGTGAGGTTCGCCTCGTCGGGCGATTTCGGCATCGATACCGATGGCGTGCAGGATCTGCAACGCAATCAAACGACTTAACGTCGAGGCCCGTCAAATCGAGCAACTCGACCGGTCCCATCCGGAATCCCATCTGTTCGCGCACAATCTCGTCGA
>NZ_JARESV010000153.1:0-1321 GCF_046026985.1 Paraburkholderia sp. RL18-101-BIB-B | reverse complement strand
TGAACCGCCCCGGATTTTGAGGAGGCTCCAACCTCTGAGAAGATGGAGCTATGAACAAGTCGAACAAGTTTTCGCCTGAGTCCCGTGAGCGCGCGGTGCGCATGGTGCAGGAGCACCGCGGAGAGTACCCGTCGCTTTGGGCTGCGGTGGAGTCAATTGCGCCCAAGATCGGCTGCGTGCCGCAGACCCTGTTGGTATGGGTCAAGCGCCAGGAGGTTGATGCCGGGGTGCGTGAAGGCGTGACCACGACCGAGACCCAGCGCGTCAAAGACCTCGAGCGCGAGGTCAAGGAGTTGCGCCGGGCCAACGAGATCCTGAAGCTGGCGAGCGCTTTTTTCGCGCAGGCGGAGCTCGACCGCCGACTCAAGTGATGAGGGACTTCATCGACGTGCACCGCGGTACTCATGGGGTCGAGCCGATCTGTAAAGTGCTGCAGATTGCCCCGTCGGGTTACCGCCGTTACGCAGCCCAGCAGCGGGACCACACATTGCGACCGGCGCGTGCTCGACGCGACGAAGAGCTGGTGCCGCAGATCGAGCGCGTCTGGCAGGCCAATATGCAGGTCTACGGCGCTGATAAGGTCTGGCGTCAGTTGACCCGTGAGGGTACTGCGGTCGCGCGATGCACCGTCGAACGACTGATGCGTCGTCAGGGACTGCGCGGTGTGATGCGCGGCAAGGTGGTACGCACGACGATCAGCGACGACAAGGCGCCCTATCCGCTGGACCGGGTCAATCGGCAGTTCCGGGCGCAGCGACCGAACCAGCTGTGGGTTTCGGACTTCACCTATGTATCGACCTGGCAGGGCTGGCTGTACGTGGCCTTTGTGATCGACGTCTTCGCCCGGCGAATTGTTGGCTGGCGCGTCAGCAGTTCGATGCGCACGGACTTTGTACTCGATGCATTGGAACAGGCGCTCTGGGCACGCCAACCAGAGCGGGACAGCCGCTTGATACACCATTCGGACAGAGGATCGCAATACGTGTCTATTCGCTATAGCGAGCGCCTGGCCGAGGCCGGCATCGAACCGTCGGTGGGCAGCAAGGGCGACAGCTACGACAACGCCCTGGCAGAGACTATCAATGGGCTCTATAAAGCCGAGCTGATTCATCGTCGAGCGCCCTGGAAGACCAAAGAGGCCGTGGAGTTCGCCACGCTGGAATGGGTGTCATGGTTTAACAACCATCGACTGCTGGAACCCATCGGCTACATCCCTCCGGCCGAAGCTGAGGCAAACTACTACCGGCAACTCGCCAACCAAGCTGTCCCAATGGCAGCGTAACTTAAACCCAACAGCCTCCACTGAAACCGGGGCGGTTCA
>NZ_JARESV010000152.1:0-1337 GCF_046026985.1 Paraburkholderia sp. RL18-101-BIB-B | reverse complement strand
GCCCATAGTGGACAAGTCAACCCCGATGGGCAAATGGCCGGCTCCGGCCGAAATATACTGGTAGATTATCCCGCAGATCTCTTAGCGAACCAGCCATTCGGGTGTCGGCTTCGTAGGATGGGCGAGCGGCAACCACTGGCCGGCCGAAAAGCTGCCGCTGGCGCAGGGCGAATGATTTCGACCGGCGGCTTACGGCGAGGGAGCTAGACCCGTACAGTCGACCGAATACCACGAATGCGAACTGTAGCTGGCCGTCAAGAACATCGGCCACATGCACAAAGACGAAGTTACCGCAAACCAACGGCATCGTCGGGCGCCTGCACAAGACCATGCTCAACGAGTTCTATCGTGCGGCGTTTCGCAAGAAGATCTACGCATCGGTCGACGCGCTGCAGACCGATCTTAGCGCGTGGCTTGAGCAGTACAACCACGAGCGCGAACATCAGGGTCGATGGTTGTAGTGGTCAAGTTATTTCGGACAGGCAGATAGGTTCTTTCACTGTCGGTTTCGCCTCGTAGGCAGCGGGCGACAGATAGCCCAAGGTCGAATGTAGGCGTACGGCATTGTAGAAGCCGACGATGTACTGGTTGATGTCGCGCCGTGCCTCGTCGTGGTTGGCGTACTGACGCTGCCACACGCGCTCCATTTTCAGGTTCAGGAAGAACCTCTCCATCACTGAATTGTCCCAGCAATTTCCCTTGCGGCTCATGCTGCAAACCACGTGATGCTGCTTCAGCAATGCCTGGTACTCGTCACTCGCATACTGGCTGCCCCTGTCCGAATGCAGGACCAGCCCCCGCGCTGGCCGACGCTGCTGCAGCGCCATGGTCAGTGCCGACATGACCAGTCCGGCCGGCATGGTGGGAGCCATAGACCAGCCGACTACCTTGCGTGAGAACAGGTCCAGCACGACCGCCAGATACAGCCAGCCCTGCGCCGTGCGGATATACGTGATGTCCGAAACCCACGCGCGATTGGGCTCGGCCACATCAAACTGGCGGTCGAGCACGTTCTCCGCCACAGGTAGCGTATGCCTGCTGTCGGTCGTCGAGACGAACTTGCGCTTCCAGCTCGTGCGCAGGCCTGCGTCGCGCATCAGCGTACGCACCCGGTAACGACCAATACGTAACCCTTGCTCCCGCAGCGCATGCATCACACGCCGGCTGCCATAGCTCGCGCCGCTGGCGGCGAATGCTGCCCTGACGTGGGTCTGTTCCTGCAGGCTCCTTGCGCTCGGCCTGGCACGCCGGTGTGCGTAGTAGCCAGAGCGGCTCACCCGCAAAACCCGGCAGGCGTCACTGACCGATACGGCCTCCTGTTGCAAGTGATTTACCAA
>NZ_JARESV010000151.1:0-1375 GCF_046026985.1 Paraburkholderia sp. RL18-101-BIB-B | reverse complement strand
CTGAAGTTGACCCAGAAAAACGGACATCTATCCTTTGGAGAAGGAGGTGCCGATTATGGGCAAGCATCGTACCCCGTACCCGGCGGAATTTCGGGCGCAAATGGTCGAACTGGTGAAGGCTGGACGCAGGCCGGAGGAACTGGAAAAGGAGTTCGAGCCGACTGCACAGACCATCTACAACTGGGTGGCGCAGGCTGATCGCGACACAGGCGTGCGGCATGACGGTCTGACCACAGCCGAGCGGCAGGAGCTAGCACGGTTGCGTCGTGAAGTCCGGCAACTGAAGATGGAGCGCGACATACTCTCTCACGCGGCAGCCTGGTTCGCGAGGGAGACGGGATCCATTCCACCGAAGAGCGGTACGGATTCATGAAAGCGAACCGGGCCCGCTGGCCCATTGCGATGATGGCACGGCTGCTCGGCGTCTCGACAAGCGGCTATTACTCGTGGCTGGTGCGAGAGCCCGCGATGCACACACGTAGCGATGCGCAACTGCTCGCGCGCATCCGCACGCTACATGCGAGCTCGCGCGGCACGTATGGGGCACCGCGTATCCATGCGCAGCTCGCGCGCGAAGGCGTACACGTGGGGCGCAAGCGGGCGGCGCGCCTCATGCGTATGGCGGGTCTGTGCGGGGCAAGCCGGCGGCGCTGGCCGCGCACCACACGGCCACGCGCAGGCGCCCGACGTGCGCCTGATCTGGTGCGCCGGCACTTCAGTGCCGACGCGACAAACGTGCTGTGGGTCGCAGATGCGACCTATGTACCCACGGGGGAAGGATTCCTCTATCTGGCGGTCGTGCTGGATGTGTTCAGCCGTCGCATCATCGGCTGGGCGATGTCTAACCATCTGTACACCGAACTGATGTTACGCGCGCTCGACATGGCGTTGCAGCAACGACGCCATGACGGTGTGATTCTACATTCCGATCAAGGCTGTCAATACACGTCCATTGCCTTTGGACGGCGATGCCGCGAAGCAGGCGTACAGCCGTCGATGGGCACGGCCGGCGATGCCTATGACAACGCGATGT
This sequence comes from Paraburkholderia sp. RL18-101-BIB-B, assembly GCF_046026985.1. Classification (NCBI taxonomy): domain Bacteria; kingdom Pseudomonadati; phylum Pseudomonadota; class Betaproteobacteria; order Burkholderiales; family Burkholderiaceae; genus Paraburkholderia; species Paraburkholderia sp. RL18-101-BIB-B. The sequence continues at coordinate 342 of NZ_JARESV010000151.1, read as the reverse complement.
GCGAGTCGTTCTTCGGCACACTCGAAGCCGAACTGCTCTGTCGCGAACACTTCGCGACCCACGAACAGGCACGGCGGCGTCTGTTCTCGTTTCTGGAGAGCTGGTACAACATACGCCGCCTGCACAGCAGCATCGGCTACTGTTCGCCGCTCGAGTTCGAAAACCTGCATGCGCAAGATCAAAGCTTATTGCCGCGCGGGTTGCCCACCGCCGGGCAGCGTCGTGGTCGTGACAGGCGACCCGCCGCCCGACCGTGGACAACCCGCGATTCCACCTTATCGGGAGGTGCCACACCGCATTAAACTCAACTGCAAATCTATCCGTCGAACCGGGTCAACTTCA
>NZ_JARESV010000150.1:0-1428 GCF_046026985.1 Paraburkholderia sp. RL18-101-BIB-B | reverse complement strand
TCCTTATATGAACGCCTCCCGTTTGCGACGGTTTTTCGCGTGCTACGACTGCGACAGGATGGGTTGCAGCTTTATATTCGGGCTTATTGCAGCCTGATACGCTGCGGCCCACTATGAAATCCGCTGGCCCGCACCTCATTTTTGGCCCGAGCTCGAAGCTCTTGGACAGATTCAGGTTTAGCGAGTCCCGGTCCGACCTGTCTTGTCATCACATACGATTGCCAGCGCAACCTTTCGACGTGTCATCCTGCAAACGTTGAACTTGTATAGAGTGGTTGCCGGTCAGGCCGGCTTCACGCTCACGTGATCCTTGTCGTACTGTCGGTCATGCGCCAGGATCGCCCAGATCGTGCGGGCCATCTTGTTGGCCTGTGCCACGACCGCTACATTCATCGGCCGCCGCTTCCTCATCTGCTCAAGCCACGGCCCAGGCTCCTTCGTGTGGAAGAGCACGCTGCGCGCACCGTGAATCAGCAGCTTGCGTAGATAGGTATCGCCTCGCTTGCTGATCCCCAGCAACTGGACCTTGCCGCCCGAGCCTGTTTGTCTCGGGACCAGCCCGATCCAGGCCGCGAACTCACGCCCGGATCTGAACGTTTTCGCGTCTCCCATCGTCGCGATCGCGGCGGTTGCAGTTAGCAGTCCGACACCCGGGATCGCAGCAATTGCCCTGCATGCCTTGTCCTCTTTCAGCCAGGCCTGTAGACGCCGTTCGATTTCGGCAATCTGCCGGTCGAGATCCGCCAGGCCGCTCCACTGTTCGTGCAGCGTGTCGATCAGAATCATCGGTAAACGGCCCACCAGCCGCTCCAGCACATCCGGCACCGCCTTATCCAGCGCAGCCCGACCCTTGCCCATCACTTCACCGTATTCGGTCAGCAGGCCACGCAGACTGTTGATCTGCATCGTCCGGAATTTCACCAGCTGTTCCCGCATCCGGTGCAGCCCCAGCACTGCCTGCTGTGTTTCCGTCTTCACCGCAACTGACTTGCCCGGCTGTTGCGCCGCCATCCAGATCGCACGCGCATCAGCTGCATCATTCTTGTTACCCATCACGAACGCCTTGACGAACTTCGCCGGCATCAGCTTCACCTGGTGGCCCATCGCCGTGAGCTTGCGGGCCCAGTGCTGCGAACCACCACACGCCTCCATCCCTATCAGGCACGCAGAGCGGTTCGCAAAATGCTCAAGAAACGCCGTCCGCTTCACGGGTTTGTTTACGATCTCGCCCGTCTCCGCGTCGATGTAATGGAGCTGAATGACGTTTTTTGCAATGTCCACACCTACCGTCGTAATATCCATTTGGAGCCTCCGGTTTGCCTGGGAAATCTCTATGGTCTTCCATTCTGGCACTTTGATGCCGTTGGCCCGTGAGGCTCCGCTTTCCTCTCGCTTCCACCGCTCACGGGTGGGAGGCGTTCATATCAT